>NZ_JAKKRH010000048.1:0-33083 GCF_025654465.1 Shewanella sp. SM101 | reverse complement strand
CTCAATTTGAGCAAGAAAGGGAAGTAAGTCCTTGCGTCTAAGCATTTTCTTTTTGATTAACTTGCCTGCTTTATCGACACCAACAGCATGAAAAACAGACTTTGCGATATCTAAACCAATTGTAGTAATCTTCATAAGTGGACCCGTCCTCTTTCTGATGAGTTTTAGCGACTACATCGTGGCCCATTGTGAGGCCGATTAAAAGTGGATGGGTCCATTCCATTATCCATGCCGAGACTCACGCAATTTGTCTATTCGCCCTGCGGCAACTCCGAGGGGAGGTGTATTCTGTCACTTCGGCTTTGGCTGTTAATACCAATAGCCATCAGCATTGCAAAATTCAACAATGGGTGTCTCTATAAATGCAGGAGGAAAACAGCAAAAAATCATCGACATCGAAAAATGCTTACACTAACTTATGCATAGGATCTCCGGTGTAATGGGGCTCTCGTGGTCAAAAAATCCGATCACGAGGAGGGCCATAAGTTCAGATTAGTTAATGATCTCTAGCTACTAAGAAAGGAATCAGATAATGCAAATAAATAAGGATTGGTCATTCTCCGAAGCTATTTCAAAAATTAACAGTAGCTATAAGCCTGGAGGTCAGTTTTCTGGAAAGGCTAGAAATGTCGCTATCGAACACTGGGTGCAATTAGCAGGTAAAAATAAAGCCAAAATTGCACTTCAAGCGGCTTTGGATGAGTGCGGAACTAAGAAAGCGTTTTATCAAAAATACCAAATGGCGAGTGCTACGTTGGAAGGAATTCTGGAGCTTATCTCTAACCTGCCTGAGCAACAACTTGTACAGCAAAAAGCACATGCCAGTAAATATCAAAAAGTAGACCGAGCTTTCAGCTTTCTTGTTAGTAAGGAGCGATCAGGTGAAACTTTCACGATAAAAGAGCTTGCTGAAGCTACAGACTGGACAGTTGAGACATGCAAAACATACCCAACAAAGCGTTGGCATCAGTATGTGGAGAAGATTGGTATGGATTATTCCAGCTCGGGCTTTGCCTACATGAGTTTGGAAGAGTTCAGGACCGTTCACAGCCAAAAACTGCAACAAACGACAGATCTCTCTTCACGAGGTATTTTGCTTGAGAAAGCAAAGGAATTTGCCTTGCTAGCAGTATCAACCTATAACAATCCTTTTACTCACTATAAAACCTATGGGTTTATAGTGAATATTGTGATTGCTTACACTTCCTTGTTTCACGCAATTTTCGAGAAAAAAGGGGTGGATTATAGGTACCTGGATGGCTCTGGTAATCCAGTCATGATTGATGGGGATACGAAAGCTTGGGAATTATCAAAATGTTGTCGGTATTACTGGCAAAATACTGGAGCGGCTGAGGTAGCTAATATTGAATTTTTGGTTGGGCTAAGAAACAGAATAGAACACCGAAGTCTTCCTGCTTTGGACCTTGCAGTTGCGGGTGAATGCCAATCAGCTCTTTCCAATTTTGAGAACCTTCTGATTAAGGAATTTGGAGACACACACACCCTATGCGTAAATCTCGCCATTGCAATGCAGTTAACCAGAATTTCTGAGCAGGCTCAAATTGATGCAATGAAGCAGCTGCAAAGAGAGAACTACCGTGTTGTTCGGGAATATATGGAAACTTTTAGAAAAGACCTCGATGAAGAGGTATTTCAAAGTCAACACTTCCGATTAAGAGCATTTTTGGTCCCAAAAGTAGGCAATCATGCAAAAAGCTCTGATTTGACTATTGAATTTGTTAATGTAGAAAAACTGAGTGCTGAGCAACTCACGAATTATGAACGTGGTATAGCTTTTATTAAGGGAGTTGAGTCTCCATATAAGTTAAAACCAGGCAAGGTTGTCGCTCTTTTACATGACCATTTCCCTGAGTTCAATATGGCAATGCACACAAAGTGTTGGAAATACTTCACGGCTAGACCGCAGAGCATTGAGGTCTCTTTTAAAGGTGAATATGCCGGCTACGTAGAAGGTTTTGATCATTATCTTTATACAAAAACGTGGGTCGAAAACCTTAAGACTGTAATGAATAATAAAACTTTGATCACAAAAATAAAAAGTCATGAAAATTAATAAAAAATGAGGAGATATATAGTTACTTCGGGTTTAGAAGGCCAATGTACTTTCATTTTCAAACTACATTAACGCTAAATTGATATATCACCTTTTACAGCAGAGTATCGGTTATTAATGGTTGGTGGTCTTGCAACATATATCCGGCGTCTCAGCCCTGCTGAGAATTAAGACACTCACAATTATTTGGCTTTTCAGGGCTAACTAACAACATTAAAACTTAAGGGATACACCATCCCCTCGGAGTTGCCGCAGGGCGAATAGACAAATTGCGTGAGTCTCGCCATGGATGGCGAGCTAGCTTTCGCAGGTGCAGGGATGCATCCTTCGGAAGCGATAGCAAATTTGTCAATGAGCACAAGGGGCTTTCAACTCCGTTAGGGGCGTCATGGAGCATCCAAGGAGGATAGGACGAGCAGTCCTCCTTGGTCGGGTGTGGGGTGAAACCCCACGACTTTGACTTAGGCTTAGGCTTAGATTTTGATTTAAAAAGTTAAAAGTTAACCTCATGAGTCAATCTTAAACGAAGTTTAAAAACCCACAGCCCTGCGGCGAATGAGCAGCCCCCTACACTTGTGGTCTATGTAGATCGAAACGCAGATCTTCTGAGATCCCATAATAAGCCGATGGGCCGCCGGCACGTAATACGGGCTCGGCAAGGGCAGTTTGATAAATCCCCTCGGCATTGAGTAAATGCTTAGCAATATGCACGGCCACCACTTCACCTAACACCAACCAAGTATCGATCTTGTCGCCATTGGCGGCGGTTAACTGGATACATTGGGACAACTTACATTCAAAATTCACAGGGCTTTCAGCCACTAAGTCTGCCTTAACAATGGTGCCAGCTTTAGCCGTGAGTCCGGCAAAGCTAAACTCATCTTGACCGCGTGGCAGCATGGCGGAGGTTTGATTCATCTGCTCGGCTAAGCCGCGCGTGGTGAGGTTCCACACAAATTCGCCTGTTTCGACAATATTGGCGACACTGTCTTTCCAACCTGTGCTGGCAAAGCCGATGATGGGCGGTTTGTAGTTGAAACAATTGAAAAAGCTGTAAGGGGCGAGATTGCGCTGCCCCTCGACATTCCGTGATGAAATCCAGCCGATCGGTCGAGGCCCCACAATCGCATTTAAAGGATCGTGTGCAAGGCCATGGCCTTTGCTCGGTTCGTAAAAATAGCGGTTATCAGCAGTCATACTTCATCCTTTTGTTATTGCCACAACAATACTGGAGCAATTAATACAGCCATCACAGGTACGCTTTCATAGCCGCTATCTTACCCAAGTTTCGAGCAGCGACCAAAAGTCTGTAGGGCAACTTAAGTAAACTCCTTGAACAACATCTGGCTGCAAATTTCAAATCCAACACACTCTTCTGCTAAAGTGATACTTATCAGTGGGCTAAAAAGCCTAACTCTGCTAAATAGCATGTGACAAATGAAGGAGCGGTGAATGGACGCGATAAAAGGGGGATGGAAGAGGTTGTTGTTGGTCGCAGTGCTGTTAGCGACAGGTTGTGCCAGCGTAGCGCAAATCGATTTCAATAGCCTGTTTGGCACTAGCTCACCACAAAAACGCGTCGAAAATGCACAGCTGAACGACCAATTTATTCAACAGGCCGAGTTTGTGCACACACAAGTTGAGCCTATTCTCAATAGCCGCTGCGTGGTATGTCATGCCTGTTACGATGCCCCCTGCCAGTTAAAAATGACCTCGAGCGAAGGTATAGAGCGTGGGGCGAGTAAGGAAAAGGTTTACCAAGGCACACGCTTAGTCGCTGCCACACCTAATCGCTTACTTGTCGATGCCTTTACCCCTGAAGCTTGGCGTCAACGCGGGTTTTACCCCATGCTAAACGAGCGCGATCAAACCCCAGAAGCTAATACCCAAGCCTCGGTATTAGCCAGAATGCTCACGCTTAAGCAAATGCATCCTCTGCCCGAAGACAAGATTTTAGATAAGCGTTTTGATTTCAGCCTAGACAGAGTTCAGCAATGCGCCAGCCTAGAGGAAATGGACAAATACGAGCAAAGCCAGCCCCTTGCAGGTATGCCTTATGGCTTGCCAGCACTGAATGCGAATGAGCATCAAGTGTTGATGCACTGGCTTGAGCAAGGTGCACCACTGCCATTTGCACAGGCGCTAACACCTGAATTTATTGCAGAAATAACCCACTGGGAGGAGTTTTTAAACGGCGACAGTTTAAAAAGCCAATTAAGTGCACGTTACATTTATGAGCATTTGTTTGCCTTCCACTTATATTTTGAGTCTTTAAATCAACCGAACTCCCAGCCTTTATTCTTCGAGTTAGTGCGTTCTCGGACGCCGCCGGGGCAAGCGCTGGATATTATCGCCTCCCGTCGTCCCTTCGACGATCCTAAGGTGGAGCGAGTCTATTACCGCTTTCGGCCTTATCGGGCAACCATAGTCGATAAAACCCACATCCCCTACGCTTTGAATACCGGCTTGCTCAATAACTGGCAACAATGGTTTATCGATGCGGATTACTCAGTCACTCAACTGCCGAGCTACAAGCCGAGCGTTGCGGCCAATCCCTTTGAAGCCTTTATTCAAATTCCTGCCAGTGCGCGCTATCGATTTATGCTGACCCGCGCCCAAGATACCATTATGGGCTTTATCAAAGGTCCAGTGTGCCGTGGTCAGGTGGCGCTCAATGTCATTAACGATAGATTCTGGGTGTACTTTGTGACTCCTGATTATATGGACGACACTGACTTTAGCGCTTTTTACCATTCCCAACTTGAAAACCTACGTATGCCTGCAGAGGAAGAAAGCACTGCATTAGCAGTAACTTGGGTAAAATATGCCGCCAAGCAAGGCAAATATATGCGGGCGCGTAATCAGTTCTTGAACGAGAAATTCAAAAACGGCCAGCACCTTACCATAGACGGACTCTGGGATGGCGACGACACCAATGATAATGCCAGCCTGACAGTATTTCGCCACTTCGACAATGCCACAGTGGTCAAAGGCTTAGTCGGCGAACCACCCAAAACGGCTTGGATTATCGATTATGCCTTGCTGGAGCGTATCCACTATTTATTGGTGGCGGGTTTCGATGTTTATGGTAACTACGGCCACCAGCTATTAACTCGCTTATACATGGATTTTTTACGTATGGAGGGGGAATCGAATTTCCTGACCCTGTTGCCACAGGAGGAAAGGCGCAAGCAGTTGAGTGATTGGTATCAAGGGGCTGGAACTCAACTCACGGCCTTTATCGCAGGGGATATCAACACCTTTCATCAGCCTACGGGCGTACTCTACTTTAGTGACGATCTAAAGGGCGAACTGTATCAAAAACTCGGACAGAAGGTTGCTAAAGTTCAACCCAATCGATATCACATAGAAAACAGTAGCTTGCAAATACATAGCAAAGCACTTTTACACACATTAGATCGATTAAAAGGCACACAAGCGACCCTGTTACCTGAACTAACTATGATCATGGTCGAACCTGAAAAAGCGGGTAAAGCAGAGATATTTACCTTAGTTCGCAATAGCGCCCATCGGAATATTTCGAGTCTATTTAATGAGGCGAGTAACCGCGAACCCGCTAAAGATGACGTCACTTTAGTGCATGGCTTATTGGGTAGTTATCCCGAGGCATTTTGGCGAGTGAAAGAACAAGACTTGCCTAACGTCGTGGCGACAGTAGAGAAAATGCAAACTGAAAAAGACTATGAGGCACTGTTAGATATGGTGGGTGTACGCCGTGCTGATCCGAAGTTTTGGGCCTTTAGTGACGAACTCAATCAGATCTTTTTCGACAATCACCCGATAGAAAGTGGGTGGCTGGATTACAACCGACTGCAAAATCGTTAATAAAAAAAGGGAACGCTAGTGTTCCCCTTCCTTTCAAATCAACCCAGTAAACTTACCAGATCTTAACGCGATCTTCTGGAGCCAAATACAGCTTATCGCCAGGCTTAACATCGAATGCAGTATACCAAGCATCTAAGTTACGCACGGTCAGCGCGCGGTACATGCCGGGGGCATGTCCATCGGTTGCCACCCGAGCACGCAGGGCTTCGTCACGCATCTTAGTGGCCCAGGTTTGCGCAAAGCCGATAAAGAAGCGTTGATCACCCGTAAAGCCTCCAATCACTGGGGCATCTTTGTCTTTAAGCGAGGCATGGTAAGCATCATAAGCGGCGGCTAAACCTGCTACGTCGGCAATGTTTTCACCTAAGGTCAACTTGCCATTGACGTGTAAATCAGGGAAAGGCGCATAGGCATCAAACTGCTGCGCTAACGCATCGCCTTGCTTATCAAATTGAGCAAAGTCAGCGGGCGTCCACCAGTTACGCATAGCGCCAGTCGAGTCAAAAGCCGCGCCATTGTTATCAAAACTATGGCTGATTTCATGGCCAATCACAGCGCCAATAGCGCCATAGTTGTAAGCGGCATCGGCCTTAGCATCGAAGAATGGCGGTTGCAAAATACCCGCAGGGAAGTTAAGCGCATTCTGCACGGGCAAATTCACCGCATTCACCACTTGCGGCGTCATCCACCACTCGCCTTTATCCATTGGTTTGCCAATCTTGGCTAACTGGTGGCTGTACTCCACTTTTTCGCCATTGATGGCATTGGCGTAGGCATTGGTCGCAGTCACTGCATAGCTGTCGTAATTGCGCCATTTGTCGGGATAACCCACGCCCACTGCCATAGTGGCCACTTTTGCTAGGGCTTCTTTCTTGGTTGAAGGGTCCATCCAATCGAGTTTTTCCACTCGCTGACCGAAGGCGGCCACTATGTTATCCACCATAGTGCTGACTTCTGCTTTGGCCGAAGCGGGGAAATATTGCTCGGCATAGGCATGGCCTACGGCATCACCTAAATATTGGTCGAGTGCTGCTAAGGCACGTTTATCGCGGCTGCGCTGCTCTGGCGTGCCAGAAAGCTTAGTGCCATTAAAGGCAAACGAAGCGTTGTCGATAGCCGATGGCAACACATCAGCATGGCTGTTGATATGGTGGAACACGAGCCAATCTTTCCATGCTTCTAAAGGCTCAGAGGCCACAAGCGCAGAAAGTCCCGTAATCGCCGTTGCATGGTAGGCCGCAAATTTAGGCTGATTGCCCAGTTGCGCCGCCGCTAGAAAGGCAGTCCAATCGATGCCCGGAGCTTTGGCATCAAAGTCAGCACGGCTCCATACACCCGAAGACTGAGTAAAATCTTCGCTTGCTTCACGGCTGGCGTGGGCTACGGCAATCTTGTTTTCAAGGGCAAAAATACGATCGGCACGGACAGCGGCATCGCTCACACCCGCATCTTTGAGCAAAGTTTCAATGTAAGCGCGGTAAGCGGTGCGAATGTCGACCATTTTAGGATCGGCAGACAGGTAATATTCGCGCTCAGGTAAGCCTAAACCGCCCTGTAAAAAGTAAGGTAAGACTTCGCCCGGCGTGGCTAAACCTTGGGTGACGAAGATCCCAAATAGGTTTTCGGTATAAAAGTCAGTCGCGTTGAGAGGGTCGACATCGGCGCGCAGATTTCCGCCTAACGCCGCAGATAAATCCTGCTTGCTCGCAATGGCCTCATAACGGGCAATATCCGCCTCGGCAGGCTTCATTCCTGCGGCATCAATAGCAGCGGTATCTGTGTAAGCCTTGTAGAAATCGGCGATACGCGCTTCGTCGCTTCCCGCCGCATGCTGCGCTTTCACCAGATCGGCAATCAAACTGGTTTTATGCTTTTCGGTTGCTTCAAAGGCAACGAGGAAAGCGCCAGTGCTGGAGCGATCGGCGGGGATCATCGTCGTTTTCATCCATTCGCCATTGGCGTAGGTATAAAAATCATCCCCTGGTTTTACCGTTGGCGTCATAGCCGCGACATTAATGCCAATCGGCATTTGAGCCGCAATGTCTTGACTTTTTGGTGCGTTTTCGCTGGTTTTTACGGTGTTTTCTGTGGTGTTATCACTGCAAGCAGTGAGCCCAGCCAGTACTGAAGTTGACAGTAACAGCACGGGAATAAGACGGTCCGACATGAATGACTCCTCTCTTTTTTATTATTGTATTTATAGTGTGATTGCTAAGTTTGGCAGTGTAACTGGCACTGAATGAAGAAGTAAAACAAAGCCAATTTTTATGATAGAAAGTTAATGCAAACAATTTGAGCCAGACGCTTAAACACGCAGCTTAGCATCATCACGACCGCGCTCAACTGCAGGCACAAAAAAGCCGACGCTATGTCGGCTTAATCAAGTTTGGCTAACGACTACTTTATAATTTGATCTGAGTGTACTGAGTCCACGCAAGTACTTGTCCCATCTGAGGAATGATCCATACTGCCGTGTGCTCATTTTGATAAACACGATAATAAAATAAATCTTCATCACGGATATCATGCTTACGAATTTCACGGTAGAACTGCATAGCAGAATGGCTGACTTCATCCGGTTTTGTCAGTTCTTTTTGTAACACTTTAACGTGAAAGACATCAACTTTAAGGTCATCAATCGTGGTCTGGTACTGCTCAAACTCACCGCGAATAGTGTATTTAATCGGCGTCGTTAAACAATCTTGATCTGTAATACAGGAGGTCGAATAAAACTTACCCTTATTTTGCCCTTCATAGACCAGAGACATACTGAGATCGTTACGAACTAAGAGTTCGCCCGCGACGGGAAAATAAATATCCGCATGGTAATTATGCTCAAGTAACTCACCCATTCCTTTATCATCCGCAGGGAGGACAATACGGTTATAGCGAATGCGCTGCTCCATTATTTGGCTCAGCGGAATAAACTCCGCCATATTTAATCCTGCGGGTTTTGCATCTATCGCCGTGATATTGATGATGCCGTGACCACTGCAGGCATCGGCGTCCAGCTCAGGGCAAATCGCCATCGAATAATTTTTGCCATCTGTTGAGGTAAATGCACTGAAGTAATTAAGGTTATTGATGTGATTTCCCTCTGGCGCTAAATGTTTTTGCCACCATGAAGGATGTAAACGATCCTCATCACCAATATAGAAGGTTCGCGCCGTCCCCAGCGTGCCACCAATATTGAGGCTGATATATTTATCGGCATGCCATTTAGCCACCTGTTTAACCACCGCATGGTGGTCGCTCACATACCAAACGATTGCCAAGATAGCGCACAAGAGGGCAATACCAGCAACTTTAGTCCAAACCGACACCCCCACTAAGGCATCACGAATTGCATTCGCATCATTGATCGCCAGCATCTTTACATGGGATTGTTCAGAGATATGCAATTGATAACCGCGGCGTGCCACGGTTTTAAGCTGCACTTCGGTATAGGGTTCAAGCTTTTTACGTAAGGTACTGATGCATTGCGTTAAAGAGGTAGGAGCAACCACCCTTTCAGGCCAGCCGACCTGCAGCAATTCTTCCTTAGTAAAAATGGCATTCGTGGATGATAACAGCAGCACTAATAAGGCCGTTTCGGAAAAAGTCAGGCTGATGGTTGTCCCATTCACATGATCGACTAATTCCTTAGCCTGTTCATCTAACATTAAATAAGATGTGATTTTATGCATGTTAAACGCCTGAAAGATCAGCCAATACTGATAAAGTTTGATTACACTAACAACATGCAATCATCATGTGACATTGTTTCTTTCCAAGAAAACGATGATATGCAATCACCAAGTCAAGATGGTTAATTTTACCTTTTAACAACATATAAGAGTGTGACTCTATACTCAGTTTAGTCATTGTTTAATAAGTACAAAGTTAGACTAATACAGAGGTCGCTAAACTAGATTTCTTGGTATTTAAAGATCCAAGAACAACACAAAAGTAATGCACCAATCCAGCCACCCAGCAAACCATACATTAAGGGTAAGCCCAGACCAGTTTGAGCAAGCAGAGTGAGACTACTTTTGGCCGCGAGTGTATCCGAGGGAGTCGCGAGTAAATTTAAAGCACGGAACAGATCAGTAGGGTTCAACAAAATCAGTAGATTGAATACTGTACGATTAAACATCTCACTCATTCCAACCACAGCACTGAGTAAAATAAGATCATAAACCAGCACAAGCACAAACCATAAAATGAGTAATATCCCCAGTGCCTTGGCTTTTTCTCGCACATACAGGCTAACCCAATAACCCAAGAGCACGAACACTAATGACAGTAAAATACTACTCATAATCAAATGGATAAACCCGATAGCTATGGATAACTGGGCCTGAGTATCGCCCAGAGATATCAGTATTAATCCTGTTAAACCAAAGCCCAAAATGCAGGCAATGGTCATCACGCAGGCATGGCCTAAAAACTTGCCGCACACCAGATGCCAACGTGCTAATGGATAGGTCAGCAGTAACAACAGAGTGCCGGATTCTTTTTCACCAACAAAGCTGTCATAACTCAACAAAATCGCACCTAAAGGGAGCATAAATACCGATAAAGTGACTAACCCAGAAAGGATTTGGGCAGGCTCAAATACCACTAAGTTGCCGGACACAGCGCTGCCCATAAAACTCACACACAGAGATAGCAGCAACAAGATTCCCGCCATCATCCATAACCAACGATTACGTACATTATCCTTAAACTCTTTGGCGGCTATGGTGCTCACTATGCTCAGGGCACTTAAACGATGGTGCAAAACCTCAGAACGGTTCATAGGACTGATTCCAAATTAATCGCCTGATTTATATCTGTTATGTTAATAGTCTTTGTAGGCATTGTTGGCGACTGAAGGGGGCAAAGACTTTCCATGTAATGATGAAACACACTCTGCAAACTAGGAGGTTCAATAGAAAAATCCCCCGCGGGCACTTTTTGTAATAAGTGATTTAACACGGCTGACTTTTGCTCCTGTGGCACGGCTAGTGTGAGTCCCTGCCCCGCATTTGCCTTAACACATGCCGCTAAAATGGGATCCGCGAGCAATGCTTGCCTTTGAGTATTAGATAGAAAATGCAACAAGATATGATTTGGCAACTGAGTCGCCGCCCTCAGGGAGGTTAAGCTTCCCGAAGCTAACATTCGTCCTCGACCTAAGATCAAAGCGCGATCCATCTGATCTTGCACTAATCCCAACTCATGGGTACTGATAATAATGGCGCAACCCTGCGCCCTGAGCTGAGCGATTTTTTGATACAGAAAAGCCGATGCCAAGGGATCTAAGCCGACTGTCGGTTCATCGAGTAACAGTACCTTAGGCTCAGCCAATATCGCCTGCGCGAGTCCAAGACGTTGCCGCATTCCCTTAGAAAAAGTACTCAAACGCTTATCTTTAGCGGCCTCTAAACCAAATTCATCAAGTAATTCATGCACTTTAGGCAAGGCAACGCCCTTAAGCTTAGCGAAATATCGCAGCAGCTCATTGGCGGTCATATTGTCATAAAAACTCACATTTTCAGGTAAATAGCCTAAAGACAAACTCTGCCGCACCTGTTGGGAGCTCACACTATGACCTTGAACTTGGAGCAAGCCACTTGTGGGGGTAAGTAATCCCAAAATAAGCTTGAGTAACGTAGATTTACCCGCACCATTATGCCCAAGGAGTGCGATCACTTGACCCGCTAACACCTCAAAACTCACGTCATCCAGAGCCTTAAACTTGCCATAGCATTTACTGATGTTTGTCGCTTTAATAACCACATCTGCACTCGCTATAGGCTTATTTTCTGAGCAGGTCATAGTTTGATGATTCATTGCGAACCTCCATCAATCAGTACGTGCGCGTCACTTTGCATTAGGGGAAAACTATCACTTATACCGCTTGTCACTTGGGGCTTAAATTGGCGTTCCACCCAGCGCAGTAACAACACAACTGGGCTTTCCATCAATAGTTTGGCTTCAGGATAAAGCCAAAACAGTTTATCTAAACTGTCATTCGGCCTATGGGTAATATCCCCGAATCCATCGCCATTCAGATCCCAGCCTTGATATTCCGACCAGTAATTCCCCTGCCCCTGATAACTCCATTCAAGTTGGCTTTCACCGACATATTTGACTTGGGTTTGATTGGCCATAATACGATTATGCCAAAGGCGATTTTCCTCTCCGCCCATGGCCATACTGATCCCAGTATCACTGTAGCTAAACTCGTTATCTTGAATACGGTTATGTTGAGCAGCGTAAATAAAAATACCTTTCCCCTCATTGCCAAGCTCCACAGTGCCCTTAGGGTTATGGATTTGACTCGCGACATTGGCTTGCACATGGGATGCCTCAGTAATATTGAGCAAAATGCCAAAGCCCCGCGCCTGAGTCACACTGTTGTGGTGCAGGTAAATATGGGTTGAATTCATTAGGGCATAACCGCCATCGACAGCAATCGCTTGGTTTTGCCACGCTTCGTCGGCTTGGGTATACATGTAGTGAATGCCATATTGCAGCTTAGCGAATTGATTTTCATAAATGCGGCTGTGGGTAACGGACTCTAAATACACACCATCACGAACAAAAATCAGCTGATTTCGGTCAATTTGTGGCGAATTAACATGCTTGAGATAAATGCCATCACCCCGATCAAGCACATGAATGGCGCCGTTACCACTAATGCTATTGTCCGTGATGATGGGCGAGTTTAGCTGTTCGCCATAAATACCAAAACCATCACCCACCAAGCGGTTTCCCTTAATCAACACATTATCCGCCCCTTTTTTGAGTAAAATGGCGGCATCACGGTAATACAGATCCCGTCCCCAGTGGCGGATATTGAGCCCCTCAATACTCACCTGAGGCGCCTCAATGACCAACGCACTGCCTTGGCGCAGTGCATCTAATGTCGCGCCTATTTCCCCCTTTAGCGAAATGGATTGCGTCACCTTAAAGGAGCCTTCATACACCCCAGTGGCTAGCACTAAGGTGTCACCTGCTTGGGCTTTGTTAAGGGCAAGAGTGAGTGAATCTGTATCTGTTACCCGAATGAGTGCTGCCCAAGTACCGAAAGAGGCAAAGCACAGCAGCCAGATAAGGACAAGACGCAGCTTCATCATCACAACCTTATTTATCACCCGCGAGCAGTTCTAGGGTGATGTCATCAAATCTCAGTACGCGACCACCGTATTCCTTAGCAAAGGCTTCGGCAGCAGCTTTGGTACTAAAAGGGGCAACGGCAGGTCCCATCACAGCTTTCTTAGTCGTACCGTAAACATAGAAGGCATTTTGAGCATCAATAAAGGCGCCATCGTCTGGCTGATCCCAATCGGTCGTGCCCGCGTCATGCACCATCATGTAATCAATTTGTCTTTTATTTTCAGGCTGTAATGCAAAGTTAAACATATCGCGGCTAGAACAAAACTTAGGTACCGTTTTCTCAGCCTTGAGGTGCACTTGCCCTTTAGGTCCGGGATATTTAGTGATCACCATGCCGCATAAATGACAACGGTCATGCTCGTGGATCATCTCGGCTTTATGAACATGGTCTGTGGCCTCGCTTTTATTACAGCCAAATAGCAAGGGTACTAACAGCAACAATGCATAGTATTTCTTCATCCTATTTATCCTTTTATAAAAATATCAACGCCTCGCCAGATTCCTTGCAGGGACAGATCTTTACGGCGAGGGTTGATAGAAACGGGTTTCATCTTTCATTCATTTTGCTTTGTGCTTTTGCAATCGCATTATTGATTGCTTCACGGTTGATACTGTCCCTATTGTGTTTGAGCAAAAGCAGCCAATGGTCAATGGCCTCTTGGTTACGAGCATGCAAGTAAGCATCTGCCGCGAGTAACATATGGGTTTGAGGCTCAAAGGGAGAAAGTGCTAATGCTTTGGCAATCACCTCTTGGGTTTCAGGAGTCATTTGCCGAAGCTCGCGGTAATAAAGCGCGTTAGCTTTTGCACCTAACACTTCGGCATCATCTCCCCCTATTTCAAGTAATTTATCTAAGGTCAGCACCGCATCTGAGTACAAACCTCCCGCATTGTAAGCCTGAGCTAATGACATAAGTGCCAAGGTGTTTTGCGGCTCACTCTGAGCCCAACGACTGGCTTTGGTGATCTCGGCCGCCACTAAATAATCAATATTTTCATCAAGCCGACCTTGATCCCAATCCCTAAAACGGCCTGTTTGACTGTAGATAGCAAGGGTAAGCAGCACTAGGACGATTCCCATCGCAAAGGGCACTTTGCTCGACATGTTTGGCAACTGTGCGATTCCCATGACTAGGTTTAGACGCATGTGCTGCCAGTAAATGTAAGCAACAAACAACAGTAAACTGATGCCAATGCCTAGTCCTAAGCTCACCATTCCAGTCTCCATTTCACTCTCCAAACAACTCGTTTTAGGAGGCTGATTAACCGTGTGCAGGCATCATCTTTTTATTTTTCATCTCTTTCATTTCGCTTGGTTTCTCAATATTTTTCAGTTCAATTTCAAAGATAAGTGCTGACTCAGGAGGAATAATACCTACAGCTTCAATGCCATAGGCAAGGCTTGCTGGTACCACAAAACGGTATTTAGACCCCACAGGCATCAACTTTAATCCCTCTTCCCAAGCGGGGATCACCGACATTAATGCAAACCGAGTGGGCTCTTTACGTCCAACCGTATTTTCAAACTCAGTCCCATCGATAAGAGTGCCAACATATTCCACTGTGACCACATCTTCTGGATTGGGTTTATGACCTTTACCTTGGGTTAAGACTTCGTATTGAAGACCAGAGGCGGTAACTTTAACGCCAGACTTTTTTTGATTTTCAGCAAGATATGCCGCACTTGCCTTTTTAGTTTCTGCCATTTGTTTTTCAGCAACGACAGTTCTTGCGGCATTGAGTTGTTCTGCTCTTTGGTTCAGGTAGGTCAGCACTTCTTCGTCGGTTAATTGCTGTTTATCTTTAAGCGCATCCACAAAACCTTGCACGACTAAGTCGACATTCACCTCTGAACCCAATTCAACTTGGTTGTAGACTTGACCAGAAATGTAATTACCAATAGAAGCGCCAATGCTGTAAGAGGTTTTATCTGCATCGGTTTTCAAACTTGTGCCAGCAAAACTGGCTACCGAAACAAATAATGCGGCGCAGGTCGCCACTGTGATGCTTTTGGGGATAAAAGAAGTTGGCATACGTGTTTTCATTTTATGTTCTCTACAATGTTAACCCTGTGGGTTTCGCCTTTTGGCCCTGCAAACCAAACCGATAAAACATCGGTCCTGTGTGTTACTAAGGTTTTTCTGTTACTCGACCTGACATACGCCAGCCATAAATACCATCGGCCATATGACGCACACCTGTGTAACCTAGCTTCATGGTTTCTCTCGCCGCCATATTGCTGCTGGTGCAAAGGCGGTTAGCGCAGTAAAACACCATGACTGCATCTTTATTCTTTGGAAGTAACTCTCTCCAATTCTGAACATTGAAAAAAACCGCTCCGGGGATAAAACCTTCTGCCCATATCTCCAGTGTATTTACGTCGAAAAAATAAACGCCTTGTTTGCCGACTAAGGTTTCCGCTTCCATCATCGAAATGGGATTTAATTGGATTTCGTTATAGGGCACTTCAGACATTTCTGAGCCACCACCGGCGATGACTGGCATAGCAGTCACGCCTAAGGCCAACACCATCAATATTCGGCTTACACTTTGACGAAGCATGTTATGCATAATTAGGCTCTCATATTCCCCGACACCCAAAGGTGTCGGGGATGACTAGGACTCAAGTTAAACTATATTTTCTTCGCACTCAGCGCATTACCATCAATAATGGCTTGGGCTTGGGTCACATAGGTCAAGGCGGCATCTAAGCGTTTTTGTGAGTAACGCGCACCATGAACACCCCATGAACCATCGGCTTTAATCAGCTTGAGGACATCTTGAGCTTTATCGGTCAACAACAGCACTTGCGTCTTATCTTCTACCGATAACTTCGCCATATTGGGCGACTTATCGATGCTAATAAGGGCTTTTTCTACTTTGGCATAGGTTTCTTTCACTGGTTTTTGCCACTTCTGAACTTTGCCGTAGATTTGCTGTTGATCTTTAAAGTGCAGACCCTCACCCAACTTAGATTGGAATTGGCTATGGCAACCTTTGTTATCCACTACATCGTGATCAGAAGCGGAAGTACGAGCACAGGTCCACATCAGATCGAGGTAGTTATGGCCATTTTCGTCCTTCGCCACAGTCCAGCCCTTAGTGGATGAGTCGCGAGACTTACCTTCAGGTGGGTTAAGCGTCTTACGCAATGGATCGACATCGATTTTCCACATGTGCGACTTACGGACGTTGTCGAAACCGGCCATATCAGGGAACTGGATCGCGGTGAAGTTTTCACAACTACCCATGTTTGGCATATGACAGCTTTGACAAGTTTGTTTACTGTGGGTCTTTGTATTACTCGCAATTTCAGCCTGTGCCGTATGGCAATCGGTACATTCTTTGATGAGTTTTGGTTTAGTAATACCGGATTTCCAATCACCATCAGTCACTTCGTGTGGATCATGACAGGTAGAACAACGCATACCCTTATCGTAGTGAGATGAGGCAAACATTTGCGAACCTTCTGTACCACAAGATGGGCACGAAGATTTCATCTTCACGTTAAAGGCATATTCCAGTTTTTCTTTACCCTGTGGGGTTTGCGCAAGTTCTTCTACGAAGTTAAAACGCTGGTGACAACGCTCACAGTTAGAAGGCATACCACCACCGATACCGCCGTCTAAATGACCACCTGCGCCATGACACTCTTCACAGGTAATACCGAGTGACACTGTATGTTTTTGGAGCTCTTTAGGATTACCAAGGGCTGCAAAAAACTCATCTTTAGTTTTAAAATCAAACTTAAAGGTGTGGCACATTTCGCAATAGGAACTCGCAGGTTGGAATAAGAATTCCTTCTCGTATTTAGCACCATAGGAGCTCATACCCCATTGGTGTGAACCACTCGCGCCAAAATCTTCCATTTTAGTTGGAAATTCAGGAATAACTTTCTGAATTTTCTTCGCCATTTCAGGGGTTAACCATTCAGCCCAACCACGGGAGAATTGGTTACCGCCGGCGACCATAGTGCCAGTACCATCTTTGAGTAAACCGTCTTTCACATGGAAAGTACCGCGTACTAAGTAGCTGTCGATAAAGCCGTATTTGGTTCTTGGTGTTCCCACAGTCGCATAAATTGCATCAGGGGTAATGCCGTCTGGCAGGATAGAAGTATCCTTAGTGCCATACATGGTTTTGTTTAAATCGTTATCGACTTCGGGATGACTCCCCGGAAAGCGTAAGGTTTTTGAATGGCGTGAACGTTTCCACTTTTCATATTGTGGACCGTGGCACTCACCACATTTTTCAGGACCAACAAACTTATTTGGGAAATCCAAAATCGACTTGGCACCGAGGCGATATTGCAATGCCATAGGGCGATTGCCCTCTTGATGTTGGCTATATTTTTGGCTATCACCACCGTGTAAGTATTCTTCACCACGGTCACTGACCTTATAGGTTCCTTTTAAACGACCTTGCTCGGCATATTTAAATACCGGATGATTTTCAAAAAGAAAATCAAACAACTCTTTTTCCTGAACAATATAATCCTGCAGTGTTCTTACACCACGGGATTCTAGTGTTAGATCGGGATTAGCCATGATTCCCTGAGCTTCCGCACTCATTTGTTTATTACCATAGCCAGGCTTTACCTCGCCCGGTTTAGCATCGGATGCTATTCCGGCCACACTGACGATAGTACCTAAACAAAACAGCACGCTGAGTGCTATTTTGGATTTCCATCGTTTCATCATTCACTCCTAATTATCATTAGTTTTATATTTTCCACTGAACCTAACTGCTCACTGAACGACATAAACAATTGACCAGTTACAGCATGGTGGAGGCAAAAAACCATTAAAAATCAGAGCTAGAGCACACTAAATTCCCGCTGATAAATCAAGATGAATAAAATCAAATAAAACAAATAAAATACAATAGCTTACAAAATTAATGTCATTTGTTTTTTAGAAGTTAAAAAGCACATTTCAGTTATAAAAAAAACTAAAAATGCGTTTTATTTTTAAAAAAACATCAAGCGTAAAAAGGAATGATTTAATAACGAATAAGATCACATTATTAAATGCGAAACTCGACTATTCTTAAAATCAACAGTGATTAAACCTTGTGATTAAACTGACTTTTCCCAATAAGGTCTTATATGTAAATTTAAAATCACAAGAAAATAACCCAAGTTTCTGAGCGAATTTAATAAAAATCAGCATATAAAACCACACGGGTAAAATAGCTAACTGTAAACACTATATTACCGCGACCACATTATTCTAAGGCATAATAAATGACAACTATGCTTCCAGAAATTGGACATATATTACTGATCATTAGCAGCGTATTGGCATTACTTTCTGCAGCACTGACTTTAATCGGTGTTAAGCAGAATAATGCCTATCTGGTGGGATTAAGCCCTACACTCTTTAGAGCCATATTTACCTCAGTATTTGTTTCACTTCTTTGCTTAATTTATTGCTTTATGACTGATGATTTTTCTGTTGCTTATGTCGCAAACCACTCTAATAGCCAATTAGCATTGGGTTATAAAGTGGCCGCCGTTTGGGGCAGCCACGAAGGGTCAATGCTGTTTTGGATATTTGCGATTGCCCTTTGGGGCGCGATCATCAGTTATCGCATAAAGATGGCGGATTGCACTCAAGATAAGGCCAGCGATAAATACCAAGACGCCCTGTATTTTGCGAGACTGTTGGCCATTTTGGCATTAGTGATCCTTGGTTTTAACTTATTTTTACTCTTTACCTCTAATCCCTTTGCCCGCTTATTACCTAACATTCCGATTGAAGGGCGAGATCTTAACCCCATTTTGCAAGACATAGGACTCATACTGCATCCGCCCATGCTCTTTCTTGGTTATGTTGGCCTCACTGTTTGCTTTGCCGCAGCGTTAGCATCACTGCTCGGTGGTGGTTTTAATACTCGTCAAACTAACTATTTACGACCTTGGGTATTATTAGCGTGGGTGTTTCTAACGGGCGGCAATGCCTTTGGATCTTGGTGGGCCTATAACGAACTGGGTTGGGGTGGTTGGTGGTTTTGGGATCCGGTAGAAAACGCCTCCTTTATTCCTTGGCTTGTGGCAACAGCATTAGTACATTCCCTCATTCTCACTCAACGTACTCATGGCTTTAAACTCACGACTTTACTGCTGTGCTTATTGGCATTTTCACTCAGTTTACTCGGCAGCTTTTTGGTGCGTTCCGGCATAGTGCAATCGGTACATGCCTTTGCCGCCGATCCGACCCGTGGCATGTCAATCCTCTGCTTATTAGTGATTTTTGTTGGGGCTGCGTTACTCATTTTTGCACTCAAAGCCCACCATTTAAAACAGGATGTGACTTTCGCGCTTTTCAGTAAGGAAACGCTGTTACTGCTCGGGATCGTTATCTTAGTCGTAGCAGGGTTTTCCGTATTACTCGGTACATTTTACCCTTTGATCTATGAGCTACTCGATTTAGGTACACTTTCAGTGGGGGCCCCTTATTTCAACGCTATATTTGTCCCCCTCACTTTCTTGCTTGTCCTGTTAATGGGCATTGCGCCCTTAGTGCAATGGCAAATAGTGCAATGGCAAAATGCCTCAAAGACTCGTATCGCTTCCTTGCTCATTCCTAGCCTAGTGATATTAGCCGTCGCTGGCTGGGTAAGCTTACAGGCCGCCTCGGGCAATAGCTTATTTTTACTCCTTGGCACTGCCGCAGCACTTTGGTTGCTAGTGTGTTTATTGCTCACGATATTGGCAGCCTCGGGATTAGGTAGACGAATATATGCCCGGCAATTAACCCAAAACCGCAATGAGCACGGCTTAAATCCTCCCGTTAAATCATCAAAACAAGGGTTTATAGCCATGCTATTCGCCCACTTTGGGGTGGCTATCACTATTATTGGAGCGACATCCGTCTCCTTTTTTGAACAGGAAGCCCTACTGCGAATGGGGCCTGGTCAAGGTAAGCCTTTGGCGAGTTATGTCTTAGTTTATGAAAGCACAGAGAATGTTGAAACCAATAGCTTTACCGCCATTCAGGCCAATATCAGTATCCGCGATGGTGCGAATGGTGAACGGGTTTTAAGCTATATCACACCACAACGGCAAACCTTTAAAAGCAATGGGATGGAAATGTCCCACGCGGGTATCGATCATGGATTCTGGCGGGATATTTATGTGTCTATGGGGCTGCAATTAAGTGACAGCGAATACCTTATCCGCATCAGCTATAAACCCCTTGCGAGTTGGATCTGGCTGGGCGCCATATTAATGATGCTAGGTGGGGCGATTGCCGCTTGGCCTACTCGCCATTTTAGCTACCAAGCTGATTTAACAACCTTAGTTAACCTATCCCATCACAAGCCACAGGAGACGCTTGCCTAATGAATCCAATATTGCGCTTTTTAGTCTTACTGCTCCCTATCACCTTATGTGGGATAGGGATCCCATGCTTATCCGTCGCGCAAGCTCAGCCCATATCAAGCCTTTCCTACCAGCAACAGGCAATAGATATCAGTAAAGTGCTGCGTTGCCCTATGGCGACGAATCAGAGCCTATTTGAATCACAGGCGCCAATCGCCCACGAGCTCAAAGCACAAATATTCTCGATGCTGGAACAGGGGCAAAACCAAGATGAGATTATCGATTTTATGGTGCAACGCTATGGTCAAAAAATCCGTTATCAACCTGAATTTAAAGCCTCCACCTTCGCACTTTGGTTTGGGCCACTGCTGTTATTAGTGCTTGGTGTTGGGTTGTGTCTCGCATTGGTAACCCGTAGAAAAACACAAACGACTATTTAAAAGTAAAGGATAACCAGATGAAATTACAATATTTTCCCTTTGTTCTACTCGTGTGTTTGGGTCTGTTTTCTAATAACAGCCCAGCCCACTCACTAGACAATAAACTCTACAGTACGGGAGAGCCCCTCCCTAAGCCCCTTGTGATGACTGGTTTTATAGAAATGCAGCACGCACGCGGCGTACCAGAAGTTCCCTTTATTGATGAATCAGGACAAACCCAAACCCTAAAACAGCACCAAGGAAAATTGGTTTTAGTCAATCTTTGGGCAACCTGGTGTGCACCCTGTTTAAGGGAAATTCCAGAACTCCAAAAGCTTAAGCAGCAGTATAAAGGGAAGAATATCGCAATCATTCCAATCTCTATCGATGAAGAATCTAAAGATGTACGCCCTTTTCTTAACCAACATGGCTTTAGCGGCTATGCCACTTGGCTTGACCCGGAGCAAAACATAGAACAAATCATTCCCGCGAATGTCGTACCCGCCAGTTATATTTTTGATGCTAAAGGTAATCTTGTCGGTTTTGTGCGGGGATATCTCGATTGGGCTGATAAAGACGTTGGCCCTTATCTTGATCAACTGATTGCAAAATACAGCCAATAATCACCAAGTAACACAGACTCACAATATATTTCTTCGTTCGGTCATCCGCCAAAATTTGCCGAAACCCGCTGCCGCCTATTTGACTGCGGGTATTTTTATCTCTACCCCATCTTTGTATTCTGCGACGCATTTCTTTAAAATTGCCGCCAAACTCTTTATTTCAAGGCAAATCAGATGAAACTCACCCGCTTAACTCAACCTATTTATGACCACTTATATCGTGATATCAGTGAGTTTCGTAGCACCTTCGACTTGCCCGTTAATGATGTTGATTCTTTAGATGACAAGGCCGACACTTTACATACTTCACTGATTATTGAGGAGTTAACTGAACTTGCCGAAGCCGATAGCCGTATCGAACAGGCCGATGCCATCGTCGATTCTGTATACGTATTAATGGGCCGCCTAGTGCACTTAGGCGCGCAAGCAATGACAGACAGACTCGAAATCAGTTACCTGATTGACTTGTTGCTTTGCGTGGCTCAAAACCGTGAAATCGACTTTATTAGCTGCTGGGATGAAGTCCACTCGAGCAATATGAGTAAAGTGTGCCGTAACGAGCAAGAACTGGCCGAGACCATTGCCTTCTATGCCAAGCAAGGTGTTGAAATTGTCGGTAGTCAGCAAGGTGATTTCATCATAGCGAAATGCGCTAAAGATGTGGAAATGGCAGGTAAAGTGGTTCGCCAAGGTAAGGTACTAAAATCGGTTTACTATCGACCAGCGGATCTGACAACACTGGTTAAAGCCTAGATTTTATAGCTTTTTTTAAGAGCCTGTTATTTGCAGGCTCTTATTTCGCCAAGGCAATTATCTCGCCTAAGCGATTATCCAGCAGTAATGACTTTTCAGCGTGTGTTTTAACGAGGCAATCCGTATGAATCCAGCAAAAGTCGTGCGTGCCGAGGTTAAGCAATTAACTGATTTACCGAATATTGGCAAAGCCTGTGCGGCGGATTTACGTTTGCTTGGCATAGATAAGCCTGAGCAGCTGTTAGATAGAAACCCCTACGAGCTGTATCAAACGCTGTGTGACAAAACGGGCCAGAGACACGACCCCTGTATGCTCGATGTGTTTATCTCCATCACCCGTTTTATGGCAGGTGAAGATCCTAAACCTTGGTGGTTTTACACCGATGAGCGCAAAAATACCTTAGAGAAATGAAGCTTTAGCGACTATTTATCCTCCTGTTTACCCATTATCGTTTCGGGCTCTTCCCTTAACCACTCACGCCAAATAGCCACCAGCAGGGCCATCAATACTGGACCAACAAACAAACCGACAAAACCCATGGTTTTTACGCCGCCGATCAAACCGAAAAAAGTCGGTAAGAAAGGCAATTTAATCGGCCCACCGACAAGATTGGGCCGCAGGGTTTTATCAACAATAAACAACTCTATGCTGCCCCAAAGAAACAAGCCGACCCCCGCCGTCATATCGCCAGTGCCGACAAGGTAGAGTGAAATCAAGGTAAACATGGTTGGCGCGCCGCCTGGAACCAAGGCCATAAAGGCGGTTAACACCCCAAAAGCCACGGCCGAAGGTACTCCCGCAATCCAATAGGCAATCCCCAGCACTATACCCTCACCAATTGCGATAAGCGTCATACCTATCACGGTCGAACTGACTGTTGCAGGCACCACACGGGAAAAACTATGCCAGCGAGCAGGCAGCACTCGCTCACCCACGATATCCAACTGTTTAGCCACTTGCGGACCATCTTTATAGAGGAAAAACAAAGTGATCAGCATAAAAAGTAAGGTCAACAACAACCCTAAAGTATTCCAACCCAATTGCAGCACCCAACGGGAAATGCCACTCAAATTCTGGCCACTAATGGCACTGATAATTTGGCCTAATTCATGGGGTTCACCAATAAACTGCTGCCATTGCAGGGTTAACCATTCGCCCATCCAAGGTAAATCTTTGATCCACAAGGGCACGGGCGAACCGTGTTGGTTAGTAAACACCAACCAATCAACCCAAGTCCTAATCTCTTGTAACGCATAGGAAAATACAAACACCAGCGGGATAATCAGCCCGAGCACAATACAACATAGGGCAATGGTTGCCGCCAACGCCGAGCGACCACCGCATTTTGCCAATAGTTTTTGATAGAGAGGCCAACTTGAAAAACACACAATCAATGCAGCTAAGGCGGGCACTAAAAAATCGATAAAAAAGAATACGCCAGCACACAAGAGCAAAACCAACAAACTACGACCAATAGCGGCATTACTGAAAATCGGCGTCATAGTGCTAAAACCCCCCACAATAAAATTCAACGATAAAATGGAAAACACTCTGTATTACACCAAACAAGGTTAACGCTTAACCAACTCGTTCTACGAATCAGTTTATTGCGCAGTGCTTCCCATGGGCAATGACTTTAACACCGAATATTGAGCTGTGTATCTATTCAATCTTTGAAGACAAAAGGCCTTTGGATATCTATCAAAGGCCTAACATTTGGAATGAGCTTATTGAGCCGAAAGTTGCTCAACTACTTTCTCTGGCTGGCTAAAATCGGTAATACGCTGAATAACTTTACCATCCTTAACCCACAGTAAAGTAGGAATATTGCGGATTTTAAAATGATTAAATAACACACCTAATTCATCGATACTAAAATCGACTTGAGTTTGATAAAGCTGCTTAAAATCTTCGAGCGCTTTATTGTCTGTCCACAAGTGATTGACCACACCGTGCCACGCTTTATTCGGCACTTTTTGCGCGAGATTATTTAAGCCTTTTTGGACGGCAATACACTCTTTAGACATTTCTGGACGGCTCTCTGCCAAATACCAATCACACCAAGTTGCAGTGAAAAAGAGTAGATGCTCACCTTGTTCCCAAGGCTTCAGTAACTTAGCCGTTTGTTCGGCACTGGGCGCCTCTGTTGTCTGGGCGGTCAACTCTTGGCCATTCGCCAACATATCGATAAATTTATCTAAATTAGCGTCTGACTCGTGGCTAGTGTAAACCACATCACCGGCACGATTGATTAATACACTATAGGGCGTACCGACTAAGCCTAAAGCCACACCCAACTCACCTTCATTATCCAACCAGACAGGCATAGTAAGCCCGAAGCGCGCGATAACGTCAGCGATCTTAGGCTGCTCTTCATTAATATTGATGTTCACTGCGACGATATTAATCTTGTCCTGATACTTCTTTTGCAGGGCTTCAAAATGTGGCATTTGTTCCATACAAGGCTGACACCAAGTTGCCCAAAACTTTAGGTATATCGGCTTGTCACCCGCAACGCTGCCTAAGGTCACTTGCTGCTGTTCGGGATAGGTTTTAAGTGCAATATCTTGATAGGCTTTGTCGCCCGCAAACGTAGCAAAACTCACGACGGCAAGGCACATAACAATGATTTGACGTAACAACATAGTGTTTTCCTTAAATTGATAGACCACTTGCATCCACGACTATGGGGCCAGTGATTTGCAGTCACTTACACAGAAAATACATAATTAAAGGGAGCGACAGTCTACCCAGCAGCCAACCTTTAAACAGTGAGTATAAACTAACAAGCCGCTAATTTAGCCATGTAAAATGTAAGCCTTGGTGAGCATATCAATGCCCAAATTATCGCGGCCTTTACTCATGACATTATTTGATATCCAAAGTGATTAATTCAGATATTTAAGTGAATTGCATCATCTAATATCTAAACAAATCAAAATCTTGAAATACAATCCTATCATGATGAATCCAGTCTAAGATGCTTTCTGCAAGTTGTGGATATGGCCAAACGCATCAGCGAATACTTGAGGATCATCTACAACGAGGTTGACCATACTTAACGGCTCAGGCAATTGTCCCATGCCGCCATAATAAGTTTGGGGCCGCTTAAAAATCAGCTGCACATTCGCGGTATCACCGCGGCCTATCGTCAATATTTCTGTTGCATTGATTGCAGTTGAATCACCTACCGATTTCCCCCCCATTTGCTGTGGCTGTACATGAGTCAAAAATGTTCCCAATTTCAGTTCACTTATCTGGGTTAAATCGATCGACATAAAACCCCAGATACCATTATTGATAATGAGCTTACCTTCGCTTTGATACAGGGAGTAATAACGACTGATACGGTAATTGGCAGCAATTAATACCACTGAATACAAGATCAAACCAGAAACGAATACGGCAGCAATATGACTCATATTATCGACTAGTGTGTAACTCACAGTGGCAGCAGCGATTAAACACATTATGATGACTAATGCATGCCAAGGCTGGGCACTGAGCAACTTAAGCTGAGTGATGGATAAAGGGTGGCGACGGGAAAAATAAGGAATAGCGTAATACCAGCTCGCGGGTTCAGTGGCGAGTATTAAACCTAAGGTCAGCTTTTTATCGTCAAGCATTTGATTCTTTGGAAAATCAGTGTTTGCTGCACCCTTAATGTTAAGTGTTCTAAGTTCATTCGCCTCATCACCTTTCTCTTGCTCCACTGTTTCAGCATACTGAGCAATGATCGCTAATCTTGGATCGCCTGAAGCCTTCCTCGCCTGCCACAATCCCTTAATAATACTCACCATCAAGTACAATTCGATGAGCAACAATATCGCAATAATAGGGAAACGCAGCCAAGCGACAAACTCGAAATACTCTGCAATTTGAGGAGGGTAGCTGAGGCGAGCCATTAGGCTGCTCAAACTTAGAATAACCAATATTCTCCAGCTTTTTTGCGCACCAATTTTGATAATCCAATACCAATAGAGCAGAGGTAACAACACAAAATATAGCGCACTGACGAGTGCCAAGGACAACTGCTCACTTGTTTGCGTTAACTGTTCTGGCAGTAAATTAAACCCAAGCCAATACACAATAATCATCAAAATGAGAAAATAAATTCGATATTTAGCTGGGCGTCTTAGTCGAATTTTTAGCATTTAACATCCTTGTCAGTTGATCTAGCCAAGCCTATGCGATAATGCAAACCCAAAAAAGTAGCTTGGCTTATCAATAACATGATGGATAAAACCATGAATACAATGCTGGCTTAAAAACGCTCAAACTGAGCATTAGACCATCAAACCTAACGCCAATTGCCTCGTCAGCTCTGCGGCAGGAATCGCCTGACAACCTGTTGCATTTTGGCCGCACCAAAGTGGGCTAAAATCACCAAATCCTTGTTGTTCAGCGGCGCTTCGCAATACTGCGACGGCACTTGAGGCGAGCGGAAAATCCGGTGCGGCATTATTGATGGGACCAAGCTCTGCCATAAAACGATTCATAATTCCACGGGCGGGTCGACCAGTGAATAAGTTAGTCAGAGCCGTATGCTGCGCTGCCTCACTTTGCAGGGCGGCGCGGTGAATATCACTGGTGGTGCATTCGGGACAGAGTAAGTATGCCGTCCCCACTTGCACCGCCGAAGCGCCCATCGCCATAGCGGCGCGCACAGTCTTGGCATCGACTATGCCACCCGCTGCAATAACAGGAATATCAACGGCGGCAATGATTTGCGGCAATAGACTAAAAGTGCCTAATTGCTCGGTTAAATCATCGGATAAAAAATGCCCCCTGTGACCTCCGGCCTCTAAACCCTGCGCAATAATGGCATCCGCACCACGCGCTTCAAGCCATAGGGCTTCTTCTACAGTTGTCGCTGTCGAAATGATTTTTGAACCCCAAGACTTTATCTCCAGCAACAAATCTTCATTCGGTAAGCCAAAATGAAAACTCACCACCTCAGGTTTAAATTTAGCTAACACTGCAGCCTGGGTGCTGGTATATGGCGCGCGTTGCGCCCCCACGGTTTGGCTATCAGGATTGACACCCAACTCAGAAAAATAAGGCGCGAGTTGATTAAGCCATGCGGCTTGTTTCGCTGCTTGCGGTTCAGGTTCGTGATGACAAAAGAAGTTTACATTGATGGGCTTAGTCGTCTGGGTGCGAATATGTGTCAAGGCGGTATCTAAGGCTTCGAGGGATAACATGGCGCAGGGCAAAGATCCCAACGCCCCCGCTTGCGACACTGCTATCGCTAAGGCACTGCCCTGAACACCCGCCATCGGCGCTTGAATAATTGGCAATTCGATTCCAAATAATCGGGTTAACTGGCACGGCATACATCACCTCCTTTGACTTGTTATCACTTGATGCTCAATCCTGATATGGCCCCGCGGCTAAACGGTGGGAGATCCACCACAGATTGCCCACGGGATCCCGCACTCCACCTTGGCGATCGCCATAGGGCATATTCGCCACTTCCATCACTAATTCACCCGCAGAGGCGAGTGCCTGAGCCACCGTTTTATCAGCATTTTCCACATATAAATAATAGGATGCGGGCATAGGCGTAAAAGCTTCACTCGCCTCACTCAACATAAATAAACAGTCGCCGATTTGCATCTGTGCATTAGCTATTTTGCCATCAGCCCGACGGGAAATATGTAGCGCTTTAGCATCAAAGGCTTGCTGTAAAAAAACCACTAAACTATCGGCATCAGCGATCATCATATACGGGCTAACTCGTGCAAATCCTGACGGAATAAACATAACGATTCCTTGTTACCTAAGCATGAAATTGATCCTAAAAAACCACTATAACCCAATGACTATAGACTAAGCACTATGGCGAAAACCAGCTGTGGCAATTAAGCCTTAAGCGTGAAATGTAAACTTAAGCATTCAGTGAACAAGTCAAAGCGTAAAGCCTGCTAATGTAAGACGACCCTACAATTTCAACCACTCTGTAGCCCATCATAAAAGTACCATAACACTTCATGACACTGGTTATTAAGAATAAATCAGCTTTATTTAGCATCGACTTAGCAACTATGGATCATTCATCTATGCTTAATCTATTGTTAACTTAACATGATGATCCTATGCACTTTACTGCATTCTTCGCTTACTCCCTCAGGATTTGCCTCACCTTAATCCTCTATAGTTTCGCCTTTGCAGTGCAGGCAACTTGGTATCCCGCCGATGTGATTGCTGATGGCAAAAAAACGGCATACACACCACTCACTCAAGCCCAAAAAGCATGGCGGATCTGCGCCTTACTTCCCCATGGTAAAGACCAATATTGGTGGGGCGTCGCCTTTGGGTTATCGCAGGAAGCCGAACGCCAAGGTGTAACTCTCGGCATTTATGATGCTGGAGGATATGACAATATTGAGCAACAAAAACAACAACTCTATGATTGCCAAGCCCTCAAAGCTCAAGCCTATATTATTGCTGCGAATACGGCTGATGGACTGATTGCGGATATCGAACAACTCTCTGCTGCGGGCATTCCTGTTATTGATTTAGTGAATGGTATCGCGACCGACAAACTCACGAGTCGCTCCTTAGTCAGCTTTGAAGATATGTCTGCGGCAGCGATTGAGTATATTGCATCGCAGCAACGAGACCCTGTCGATAAAGCGCCTGCGAAACTTAAAGTTGCCTGGTTTCCAGGGCCTAAGGACGCCTCTTGGGTTATGGCGGCGGAACAAGGATTTAGGCGGGCGGCAGCTAAACAAGAGTTCGACACAATTGAAGGCGGTTACGGCACGACTGAGTTATTTGTTCAAGCGGATTTAGTGCGAAAAGTACTTGCAAAACAAAGCGTAGATTATGTGATCGCCAATGCAGTTGCCGCCACTTTCGCGGCGCGCTATTTAGACGGGCGTAGGAATAAAACGGGAAAGGTCATCGCGTTCTACTCGAATGCACAGACCATAGAATTAGTGCAGAAAAAACAGTTACTCGCGACGGTCAGCGACTCGCCAGTATTGCAGGCTCGAATTGCCATCGATCTCGCAATACGCGCACTCGAAGGTGCGCCTTATCCCCACAGAGTGAGCCCAGTTATCAAGGTCATCTCCCAAGACAACATCCACCAGATTGATTTAGAACAAATATTAGCGCCACAGAATCAGTGGATGATCCATCAGGATCTTCCACAACAAAAATGATGCTCACTAAACTAAATAATCGGCGCCCAGCCCAACAAATAATGCGAGTCCAGCCCAATTGTTATTGAGAAACGCTTTAAAACAAGGGGCTCGTTCGCGATCAAAGATCAGCATTTGCTGGTAAGTACTAAAGCCGACAAAAGTCAGTAAACCTAGGCCATAGAGTAAACCACGATCGGCACTCCAACCGGCGGCGATAAAACAAGCCAGCGCAGCAAGCTGAAATAAACCTATGATTTGGCGGTCATATTTACCGAACAAAATTGCAGTGGATTTAATGCCCACCTTTAAATCATCATCCCTATCGACCATGGCATACATGGTATCGTAGGCGACAGTCCAAAACCAATTGGCCGCAAATAACCACCAAGCCTCGATGGGCACTTCACCCGTCTGCGCGGCGTAAGCCATAGGGATAGACCAACTCCACACCACGCCTAGAAACATCTGCGGCATATTGGTGATGCGTTTAGTGAAGGGATAAATGATCGTGAGGATAATACCAACAACGGATAATTTAACCACTAATCCATTGAGTAATAGGACTAAACCAAAAGCAGATAAACCTAAAACGACGAACAGTATCAAGGCTTCTTTCGTGCTGATTTCGCCACTGGCCAGCGGCCGAGATTTAGTGCGTTCCACAAAAGAGTCGAGATCGCGATCGGCATAGTCGTTAATAATGCAGCCACAGGCACGCATGATCACCACGCCAATAATAAAGATGATCAATACCTTAAAATCGGGCATACCACCCGCCGCTAACATCAGCGCCATCAAGCATGGCCACATCAACAATAGCGTACCTATGGGACGGTCGATTCGAGTAAGACGGGAATACACATCCCACTTCTGCTTTAAATTCATTAACTAGGTACTCCCAATACCCTCAAATTTCCACTCGGTTTCAGGATTAGCATCATATACCCATGCTTCTCCCGATGCGAATTTACGCCCTGAAAGCGTGTCATAAAAAGCTGACATTCATCGCGTTCAGGGCTGGTATTAAAGCGCCTCTAACCGAGCGTAAGCCACCACTAACCACTTGCTGCCAAAGTCAGTAAAGCTCACTTGTACTCGCCCTTGGGCACCGCTGCCCTCAAAGTTGGTCACTTTACCTTCACCAAATTTAGGGTGATTGACTCGTTGGCCGACGTTAAAACCCGTATCGTTTGTCGCAGCCGATTTTGGGGCGCTAAAACGATTATTCGCCATCGGCGTTGAAACCTGCGCCTTAAGACGGATTTCATCCACATATTGCGGCGGGATCTCTTTGATAAAACGCGACGGCCGAGCGTAATCTTCGCGGCCATAAATGCGCCGCGATTCCGCATAGGTAATGTAGAGTTTTTCCATGGCACGGGTCATGCCCACATAGCAGAGACGGCGTTCTTCATCGAGTCTATCGCCCTCTTCGAGCGCCATTTTACTCGGGAAGATCCCTTCTTCGACACCCGCCATGAACACCATAGTGAACTCTAGCCCTTTGGCAGAATGCAGCGTCATTAGCTGCACCGCATCGGTAAAGGCATCGGCTTGGCCTTCGCCCGCTTCGAGCGCCGCGTGGGAGAGGAAACCGTTAAGTTCGCCCATGTCCTCCAGCTCTTCTGGCAGCTCAAAAGTACGCGCCGCCGTGACGAGTTCTTCTAAGTTTTCGATTCTAGCGTGGGCTTTTTCGCCCTTTTCAGCTTCATACATGGCCTTAAGACCCGACGCTTGGATCACCGTATCGGCCATGCGATACAGCACCATATCTTGGGTGTCTTCACGCATCGTCATGATTAAGTCCATGAAACCACGCACAGAATTTGCTGCGCGACCCGCAAGCACTTTCTCATCGAGTAAACGCACACTCGCCTGCCACAGGGTTAACTCATGCTGGCGCGCCGTGGAGCGCAAAATATCTAAAGTGCGATCGCCAATGCCACGGGGCGGCGTATTCACCACGCGCTCAAACGCCGCATCGTCGTCTTTGTTATTGATCAGCCGCAGGTAACCCATGGCATCTTTAATTTCTTGGCGTTCGAAGAAGCGTAAACCGCCGTAGATACGATAGGCTAAACCTTTGTGTAATAAGGCTTCTTCCAATACCCGCGATTGAGCGTTAGAACGATATAAAATCGCACAATCACTGAGGTTGCCGCCCTTTTCGTGCCAATCATTAATTCGACCGACGATAAAGCGCGCCTCGTCCATTTCATTAAAGGCGCAATAGAGCGAAATCGGATCGCCATCGGCTTCATCCGTCCACAACTCTTTGCCCATACGTTCTGGGTTATTGGCGATTAAGGCGTTGGACGCTTTAAGAATATTGCCCTTAGAGCGATAGTTTTGTTCGAGGCGAATCGTGGTCGCCGTCGGAAAATCTTTTAAGAATCTATGTAGGTTTTCAACCTGAGCACCACGCCAACCGTAAATCGATTGGTCGTCATCACCGACTATCATCACATTGGCAGTTTGACCAGCAAGCACACGGATCCACGCATATTGGATCGCGTTGGTATCTTGGAACTCGTCCACCAAAATATGCTTAAATCTGTCTTGATAATGGGCCAACAAGTGCGGCTTATTGAGCCATAACTCATGGGCACGTAATAGGATTTCGGCAAAATCGACTAAACCCGCGCGGTCGCAAGACTCTTGGTAGACCTGATAGATTTTTAGCAGATTCTGCTCAAGCGGAAAACCGCCCGCATCGATATGTTTAGGGCGTAATCCTTGGTCTTTTTTACCATTGATATAACCCTGAGCTTGGCGTGGAGGATATTGTTTCTCATCCAAATTCAAGCTTTTAAGAATACGTTTGATCAAGCGCACTTGATCGTCAGAATCAAGAATTTGGAAGCTTTGCGGTAAACCCGCATCTTGGAAGTGAGTGCGCAACAAGCGATGCGCCAAGCCGTGGAAAGTCCCAATCCACATGCGGCCCATATTGGTGCCAGCGACTTTTTCAACTCGCTCGCGCATCTCAGCCGCAGCTTTATTGGTAAACGTCACCGCAAGAATCGAGTAAGGACTCTGCTGTTCAACCTGCATCAGCCACGCAATGCGGTGGGTCAACACCCGAGTTTTACCACTGCCCGCGCCCGCCAACACTAACATGCTAGATTGCGGTGCCGCGACAGCCTCGCGCTGCTTATCATTCAGGCCGTCTAGTAAAGAAGATACGTCCATTCTCGCCTCCAAAAAATCGAGGGGGCATTATAACAGAAGAAAACCCGCCTGCGCGTTTGATCCACAAGACGAGAGCCATAAGGTGAGTGATATGTTGCCGCATCTTGCTTTGCGCTTGTATTGTAATGACGACATTGATTAAGCACTGTCATTCCCACAATGCTTGTGGGCGGGAATCCAGCTTTTCGGTAACAGATCTTTGTTTTTAGGGTAGGAATTGAGCAAATCCAAGGCTGTATTAATTATTCATAAAGAGGGTGTTCATCATTCTGTTTCAGCGATTAAGCACTGTCATTCCAGTGATACCAATTATATTAATTATGTGATCTAATTGGTCATCAGTTTTTAATCATACAAAATATGAATCATCCCCACATCGCAGCCTTAGTAAAATCGGAGAAAAGTGCACGCAAACGTATGCGCTATCTTGCCTTACTCCATTTCACTGAAGGTCATTCTCGTACCGCCATCGCAAGCATGCTTAAGGTCAGTAGAACCAGTGTCAATCGCTGGGTCACCGCCTATTTAACCCATGGGCTGACTGGCCTTGA
>NZ_JAKKRH010000047.1:0-33393 GCF_025654465.1 Shewanella sp. SM101 | reverse complement strand
CCGATGACTTTGATAATCTGACGCTTCTCAAGTTGCCACCTTATTCACCGGAGTTGAATCCAATAGAGCAGGTATGGCAATGGCTGCGTCAAAATGTGTTGGCCAATCGTTGTTTTAGTGGTTATGACGATATTGTCGAACAGTGCTCTATCGCATGGAATACCTTCATTGAGAAGAAAGCAAGAGTGATAGAATTGTGTACTAGACCGTGGACAATTTTGACCAGTTAATTAATGTAATTGGTATTATGCGGATGGGAGCTCCACTATTCGCCAGTAATCTTCAAGCATATTAAAAATATTGTTAAAACCATCTTTCATATCAGTTTTAACCATATAACCAGCCACATGATGGCTATAGGCTTTCATCCTATCTTCATCGGTACTCGACGTGGTGAGCATAAAAACGACAGACGAAGAAAGAGAAGGATCTGAACGTATTCGCTCAAGGAACTCAAACCCATTCATTCTTGGCATATTAAGATCCAGCAAAATAAGATACGGACCTTTGATCGTGTCTAAACTCGTTAGAATAGTTAATGCTTCGATCCCATCCCGAGCACGCACTAAGGGATTGAGTAACCTCAATTGTCTCATCGCCCGCTGCACGGCCATGTAATCCACGTCATCGTCATCAACCAATAAAATGGTGACCTGTTGATAGTGATTTGCTGCGCTCATAGAAGCTCCTTTTTCACTATTTGCTTAGGCCAACTAAAGCAAAAACAACAACCTCGGCCCTGCGATTTGAGCTGAATCTCTCCACCTAAACTTTCAACCGTTTTCCTCACAAGTGATAAGCCTAAACCACTGCCTTCAACTTCATCCCTTGGTTTAAGTGTTTGAAACATATCGAAGACTTTTTCATGATATGAGCTTGATATCCCCGGACCATCATCTATCACACTGAATCGATACTGATGATCAACCGCCTCACATAAAACCGTAATCACACCTGTACCTAAGTCATGGTGTTTTATGGCGTTACTGATCAAATTTCGTATAACTAATTCCAACAATGGTCTTACGGTATAAAAATTCGGAAATTCACCTTTTAGTACTAATTCAAATCCCTGTGGCGGCGCGACGAGCGCAAACATGTCTTCAGCCAGTTGCCGACTGTTGACCTCTGTGGTTTCAGTATCGACACGGCCAATACGGGAAAACATCAATAGCCCATCGAGCAGTAACACCATGCGATGAATACGACTTTGGATAAGCCCGAGATATTTCTGCACGTTTTCATTGGCGTTATCGGATAAATCCTCTGCTAACCAAGAAGTTAACTGCTCGATACCCCGTAGTGGGGATTTCAAATCATGGGAGGCGATATAGGCAAAGCGGTCGAGTTCTTGATTAATCCGCTCAAGCTCTTGCATGTGTTCTGCACGCTGAACTTCAATGCGCTTACGTTCAGACACATTGTTAATCGTCGCGAGAATGAAAATGCCATTACTGAAATGAATAGGCGTCAGCCCCACCTCTATCGCGAGTCGACTGCCATCTTTACAACAGCCAAATAAGTCATCCCGCATCGACATATTTTTCGCGATCGGCTGCACTAAGTAATTATTCATGTGCTGCTGGTGCACATCCCTCAGCGCGTCTGGCAATAACATATTGATAGAGCGGCCGAGTAACTCGTCTCTGGCATAACCAAATAAACGTTCCGCATGGGTGTTCACTAACGTAATAATCCCAGCCTTATCGACCATAAACAGTGCGCTTGGAGAGGCTTCAATGACGAGTCTAAAGCGTTTTTCATTCGCGATTAGCTCAGAGGTAAGCAATGACTCTTTATATCGATTACGCGCCATGATTAGCACAGAATAAAACAGCGCCAAAATGAATGCACAACCGATAAATTGCAGCCAGATACCTTGGGTCTCTTCCGATCTTGAGATAAAACGCGATTGTGATGAAATGTCCAAGCGCCACTGCCTACCGCCAATCAAGTCGGTCTGTGACTGATAAAACACATCTTTTTGATTTGGCAGAACTTTACTACTAGTAAACATTAAACTGTCGGCATTTGCCTGCGGGCTTTCATAAATGGCGAGCTTCAAACCTGAGAATCGATCCCCCATAATTCCTTGCATGAGGTCGTCCATCCTAAACGCCGCATACACGAGTCCAATCGCCTGCTGTTTCCGCTCTGCCTCCGTTGCCACAATCCCTTGATAAATTGGCAAATACATCAAAAAACCCGCTTTAGCATCTTCGGGCGTATCTTGCACTAAGGCGACCTTGCCAGAAATAGTTGGCTGACCAGTGCTAATGGCGTGCTCTATGGCTTTGCGCCGATTAGCCTCGGAGCACATGTCATAACCAAAAGCTCTTTGATTGCGCCAATCAAAAGGTTCTAAATACAAGATCACACAATACTGATCACGAACTCCTTCTGGGTACACTTTATAGTCTTTAAAGCCTTCGGCCTGAACTTGTTGGACGTGGGCATCTAATGTGTCAGGCTTAAGTAACTGAGCATAGCCAAAGCCTTGGAAACCCGGGTAATACTCGGATAAATGTGCATTGACAACATAGGTTTGCCATTCCTTGCGGGTTACACTATTGGAGGACAATAACAAGCCGACACCACCGCGTAAGACCTGCTCGTAGGCAAGCATTCTGCGATTCACCGCTTCGGTTAACTCTTGAACACTGTTCTCGAAACGCTCTTCACCACGATCTCTAAGATATTGCTCCAGCACATACCAAGAGATGCCCATAAAAAGTAAAGCAGCGACAATCATCAGCCAGCTAGAACTCAGCACGCTAAAGTAGATACTATTTGATGGGCTATGCGATTTAGAAAACTCATCCTTGTCCATATGAGCCAATTCCCTAGCAAAAGATTAGCAATAAACACAGCTACAAGTGTTGTTGCAATTATGCCTAAATTCAAGTTTATCCTACTATTTAACTCGGAATTAACCCGAATATATCGATGACACTGTTGTGCTCTCAATCACAAAATAAGCAAGAACTAAATTAATCCAATAGGCAATCCCAGTCTTGGCTTGACGCTAAACCGCAGCGGGCACAATTATCCGGCACACGGGAAGAATTTTTCACCCTGACTCACAAAATTATTTGCTTTTCTACCATACTCTTTTTAGTTAGAAAGTCGTTAGGAACAACAAGAGGAATTCGTTATGGCTCATATTACTGAAGTCGTGCCCAACGATACTGAACTTGAGGCAATGACCACACCAAGAAACAGCAAAGCCGCCGAGGCAATGCAGCATAGACGCGAAGTCAAAAAGCGTTTAGAAGACTACCTCGAGCGGGCGGAGTTAAAACGTGCATTAGGAGATGACGATTTTTTCTAGCCAATTCTATCTCGCTATCTCGTGGTCAAAATGATGGGATGATGATCTCAGTCGGTGATCATTTGTTTCGAACTCACTGAGTTTTGGCCCACTAAAATCGAATATCTCACCCAGCCAATAATGCTGGGTGTGACTCTGCTTTAGCTCACTAACCTCCAGATTTAATATCGCGTCATCACGGTCATTTTTACCACTCTTGTCGGCTTGAGTTTTGATTAATAAGCATTCAGCCTGAACACACTCAAATAACTCATCGCTGTCATGCTTTGCTCCAATCAATCTATTTCTATATCAAGAACAAAGCAGCTTTAATGTCATATCAATAAAATATTATTAAACAGATGGTTACTTTTTTATGTCCCATAGACATAGCGCTAGAATTGTAACAAGTGCACCAAAATGATTCACAAAATCGATAACAGCTAATTTATTTAATCGGTATATTTTCTCAGCTAGCCTGCGAATCAATATGAATAAATGAGGTTTAAGGCTATGATTAGCCACATCTCTCTCGCTGAAATTACCTGCAGGATATACGGGAATGTCTGAGTCGTTAGCCCAATATCAACAAGATCTACGCCGTTTTTCCGATGAATTAATTCGCATTCAAACGCCAATAAAAATCTTAGATGCCATTAAATGGCCGCGGGAAATGGAGGAACGTTTTCTCTCCAATAAGGGCACGGTACTTCCGGCTATTAAGCAAGAGTTCTATCAAAACATTGCTTTACCTTTTGATCCTGTTAAAACCCAAGCTGAGCTAGCCTCCCTAAAGCAGGACATCCATAGACGTTTGGGTAAACGAGACAAACTCGGCAAAATATTAGTGGCAAACGTCGATCAGTATCGCCTTGTCATCGATATGTTGGGGAACAGAGGTACGCCAACCTTTGGTAAGCTCAGCCAAGAATTGTACGGCAGTGCTAGCCATAAACTGCATGGCGATCGCCATACCTTGCGCCAGTTAGGCGATAAACTCAGCTACATTTTCTCGCTGCCCGCGGCGAGGCACATGAATAAACACCACCCTAAAATTATTAGCGCGCCAGAAGCGGTTAACGTGCTCAGCCAACGTTTAGAAAAGTACTTCCATAGCGATGATATGCGTGTACGCCTTAGTGACGGTATCGTCTCTGACGCTGCAGTCGGTGGCGACACTGTTAAGCTCAATAGCAAAGCAATGTTCAGCGAATCGGATCTTAATGTATATGAAGTTCACGAAGGTTGGGTGCATGTCGGCACAACGCTAAACGGCCGAGCTCAACCCCACGCCACTTGGCTCAGTGTCGGTTCTCCGCGCGTAGCAGCAACCCAAGAAGGTCTAGCCGTTTTACTGGAAATGCTGACGCTAAGCTCAAATCCAGGACGGGCTCGGCGAATTAGTGACCGTGTTGCCGCGGTCGATATGGCTGAAAATGGTGCTGACTTTATAGAGGTATTTAATTATTTCAGAGGATTGAATCTAAGTGCGACAGACAGCTACCGTGTCACCCAAAGGGTTTTCCGTGGGGGCATGGTGGAAGGCGGCAGTTTCTTCACTAAGGATATTTCCTATGTGCGTGGTTATGTGGAAAACATTAACTTTATCCGCAGCGCCATCACCTCAGGCCTTCCTGAACTCATCCCTATGCTATTCCTCGGTAAATTGGCGATTGAAGATATCCCCGTGTTATACCAAGCTTGCCAAGAGGGCATTCTGACTACGCCTAAATATCTACCGCCCATGTTTGATAACTTTAGTGGCCTTTATGCTTGGTTTGGTTTTGCATCAGGTTTAGCAGGAATCGATTTGAAAGGTGTACAGCGCCATTTCACTCGCTTATTTAAAGACGTACCGAATGTCGTCCCAGCCTTTGAGTTACTCGATGATACTGAATTTGACAACAACTCGGACTAATACAGTAACCTGATTGATTTAAAATAAAAAAGCTCACAACTATGTGAGCTTTTTATAAAACTAAACACTAATCTTCGATAGAAAAACCTTCACCATTACATTCAAAATACAACTCACAGGCAGGATAACTCGCTTTGCCACACGTGTAGAAAATAATGGCATTTCCACCCATGTACTTTCAACTCTTTTAAGGCTTCCACACTAACTGCGGCAGTGCATTTAAATCCAATCGATCACCCTGGGTCGCAATTGCTATAGCCTTTGGTTTAGTCTGAGGATCTTGGTTAATCACATCGACTAATCCATGCTGCGCCTCGGGTTCTCCATGGACTAAAATTAACGGCGGCTGGCCTTCAAAATGGTGATACCAACGTAATAACTCTGCTTGATCCGCATGGGCTGAAAGTCCACCCACTGTGTGTAACTTAGCCGCTACTTTAATGCTGTTACCATGAATAGACAGTTCCTCAGCGCCATCGACGATGGCGCGCCCCGGTGTTCCAAGCGCTTGATAACCACAAATAATCACATCACATTCTGGGCGCCATAGATTATGCTCTAAGTGGCTACGAATACGTCCACCGTTACACATGCCGCTCCCTGCGATAATGATCAATCCCTTATGCACGTCGTTCAGCGCTATCGACTCTTCGGTCGTTTGGATAAATTCGACATTCGACAACAGCGGATGCTGCCCAGGATGTTGGCGGGTAAAGCGTTTAAAGTCCTCATCCATCAGCGGATAATTATTAACGTAAACGCGGGTCGCCTCAATTGCCATCGGACTATCTAGGCAGATTTTCCAACGGCCGAGATCCCATTCTTTAGCATATAAATGAAATAGATATAATAACTCCTGTGCTCGTCCAACCGAAAAAGCAGGGAGCAATATATTGCCTTGGCTCTCGTTGACTGTCTTAGCAAAAATGGCTTTCAATTCAGCTAAGGTATCCGTCCAACTGCGGTGAAAACGATTGCCATAGGTGCTTTCCATTAAGACTAAATCTGCCGTATCCACTAAGGTAGGATTACGTAAAATCGGCATACCTGCACGGCCAAGATCGCCACTGAAGACGATTTTCTTCTGTGATTTACCCTCACCTAACCACAACTCGACTAAGGCGGAGCCTAAAATATGCCCTGCATCTGAGAGGCAAATATCCACATGGGGAATAACCCTAGTCACTTGACCATATTCCAATGGTACAAATTGGGTTATCGCGAGTTCAGCATCTTCAACGGTGAATAGCGGTTCTAGGGGTTCAAGATCATGTTTAGCACGCTTTTTATTGACTCTTTCGGTATCGCGGGTCTGCAGCATAGCCGCATCTTTGAGCATGATGGCGCACAGCTCTGCCGTAGCTTTATGGGTGTAGATAGGCCCATCAAAACCCGCTTTGACTAAGAGTGGTAATCGCCCAGAATGATCGATATGGGCATGGCTAAGCACGACAGCAGAAATAGACTCAGGATCAAATGCGAAGGGATCATGATTACGCAACTCATCAGATTTACCGCCTTGGATCAAACCACAGTCGAGCAATAAGTGTTCATGATCAACCGAGAGTAAATGACACGAACCCGTCACTTCCTCTGTCGCCCCTAAAAACTGCAATGTCATTCGCATGGTGTCCCTCCAAGGTGTTTATCTCATATAAAGATAGACTATGCCCTTATTCCTAAAACAAAAAGGATTAATTAGTCACGTGCGAGCAATGTCAACTTTAGCTGTAATGCTTAGTCATCAATAACCTAACAATGGGTACAACTGACCTTGACGTACCGTTTTGCCAGCGTTAGCAATAGTGCCATCGCGCAGCCATTGTTCGAGCAAGATCTGCAAAGGCTGTTTGACCTCGGCGGCCGTCATTCCAGCGCTAATACTTGGGCTATAGAGTAATTTAAGCAAAATGAAATCGAGCCCAGTGAGTAAGTCCTGCGGGGTTTTGTCGTTAAAGATGGAGGGAAATACTTTCTCTGAATCATTGGGTAAACCAAGCACTTGGGTTATCTCTTCCACTACGCAAGCCACTAACTTACCGTGCATTTTGGCTTGATCTACAGGAATAATAATCCAAGCACGTTCAATCTCTTGCCGTGAATTGAGAGCAAATTTTGCCATACACACAGAGCCATGGACATTTTTCGCCGAGCTCGGTCCCATTAAGCGCATCACCTCACTTGCCCATAGGGATTGACGGGTAAAAACTAAGTGCAGATTCGCCTCAGAGAGCGTATCTACCCGTTGAATATCGAGGCCGGTGATCTGGCCTAAGTGTGTTAAGTGCATCAACACTAATTGAGTGTGCAGCGCCTTATCACCCACTTGATGCTCAATAAACACTCGTACCGGTATGCGCCACTTACGCACGCTATGTTTAGCAAGGTCATACTCATTTTGTAGGGCGACTTCACTAAATGCTTGGGTGATATAAGCGGAGTTTTTCCAATCCGTAGCGGGCGTTAATACTTGGGTTAATCCGGGAGATGTTTGAGCAGCAAACAAAGGCAAAGCGAATAAACTTAGCGTTAGAAAAAGCCCTAAACGAAACAGACGTGCAGTAAAAAATAACCAACTGTAGAAACGTGTTAATACCCTAAGCCACTTTTGCATTGGCACTCATCCCGCAACTTGACGAGGTCACTGAATCAAAATCATAGCAGTGATACTGATAAAAGAAGTCGAAATCTGCAAACAACCTCATACAACATAGACTCAATAAACTCGCCCAGATAATGCAATGCCGACTAAACCGTTGCCAATAAAACCCCATAATAAAATTACTACACAAAGCATCAATACATTGTTTTTAAAAACATTATATTTAATATCATTAATCGTATACTGATGATATTACAACACCATTGCCAAGGATTCAGGATGACAATGGTGTGCATTTTTAGCTTAAGCGCTTTCTAACGAGCATAATCCGTGCAACTATTCAGCGAGCTCACTAATATGAGCCGGTATTTACAACAGCTTAGTCCCTTAACCACCCCTCAACTTCATCGCGCGTCGGTACTGAGCCGCTATGTATGAGCTCACCATCGATCACTACCGCTGGGGTTTTCATCACTTTAAATTTCAATAGGCTTTGAGGATCTGTGTCCTTTTTTACAATCACATCCACACCCATTTCTTCTGATATGTCCGCAATCATCTCAGCGGTTTTGCTACATTTAGCGCAACCACTGCCTAATACTTTGACTTGTTTCATGTTACTTCCTCAACGAACTGTGCTGCAAAATTAAAAAATTCAACCTACTGTCATACTCGCAGCCACATATAGCAAGGTAAATTTCCAGCCATGCAAACTCATAGACAAGAGTATGGCAACATCTATAGCTCAATTCAGGCCACAATAAGATAACTGCATTATTAGTTGCATTGATTGCTATTAATTTCTATATCTAAAGATAAAAAATATTTATAAACCATCTGTTATAAACACTACAAAAAACTAAACCAGTACAGCCTAGTTTTTCATAAATCACAATACTCTAGTTAAGTTCACGACTCACAAAAAATAATCTTGATAACACAACAAATATTAATATAGCCTAAATTAGATGCTTGGTGAATACAGCTAAAACAGGCAATATTTTACTTGATTATTATTTAGATATTTCCCCGTCATCATTTATCCACACATCTCGTGACCCATATCACTTATTGCAACATTTAAGATTGATCCTACATCACTAAACACTAGTATCTGCTATGTTGCGGCTGCGACACGATTTATCAACATATTATAACAATACGGAAACCTCCCTATGACCTGGACCCAAACATACACGCCACTCGGTAGCTTGTGGCTAACCGCAATGGTTGCTTTACTGCCTATTGTGTTTTTCTTCCTAGCCTTAACTGTGTTAAAACTTAAAGGCTATATCGCTGGGGCATTAACCTTATTAATTGCCTTAGCAGTCGCGATACTCGCCTACAAAATGCCTATTAGTATCGCGCTTGCTTCTGCTATATATGGTTTTAGTTATGGGTTATGGCCAATTGCTTGGATTATTATTACCGCAGTATTTTTATATAAAATCACCGTTAAAACAGGTCAATTTGAGGTTATTCGCTCGTCAGTCATCTCAGTCACGGAAGATCAACGATTACAAATGCTATTGGTTGGCTTTTCATTTGGAGCCTTCCTCGAAGGTGCTGCTGGATTTGGTGCACCTGTTGCTATTACAGCTGCGTTACTTGTCGGGCTTGGATTCAATCCATTGTATGCAGCAGGACTTTGTTTAATCGCAAACACGGCACCCGTCGCCTTTGGAGCTATGGGTATCCCAATTATCGTAGCAGGTCAGGTTTCATCACTAGACCCATTCCATATTGGACAACTCGCTGGCCGTCAGTTGCCAATTTTATCGATTATTGTCCCCTTCTGGCTCATCGCAATGATGGATGGCATCAGGGGAATACGTCAAACTTGGCCCGCAACATTAGTAGCAGGCGTTTCATTTTCGATCACCCAATTTTTAACCTCAAACTTTATCGGCCCCGAATTACCCGATATTACTTCGGCGTTAGTCAGTCTAATTTGTTTAACGTTATTTTTAAAAGTCTGGCAACCAAAAGAAATATTCACTTTCTCAGGCATGAAACAAAGAGTTACTACCCCTAAATCTACTTTTTCTAATAGCCAGATATTTAAAGCATGGTCTCCCTTTATTATTCTCACAGCGATTGTAACCCTGTGGAGTCTTAAAGATGTACAACTGGCATTAAGTTTTGCCACTATCAGTATTGAAGTACCTTACTTACATAATCTCGTTATCAAAAGTGCACCTATTGTCGCTAAGGAAACCCCTTATGCAGCAATATATAAACTTAATTTATTAGGCGCTGTTGGAACAGCAATTTTAATCGCAGCAATGATCTCAATTGTGGTCCTTAAAATGTCAGTAAGTAATGCACTGACATCCTTTAAAGACACTTTAATTGAATTAAAATTCCCGATATTGTCAATTGGATTAGTATTAGCATTTGCCTTTGTCGCAAACTATTCAGGTCTATCTTCAACCTTAGCACTCGTGCTCGCAGGCACTGGCGTAGCATTCCCCTTCTTTTCGCCATTCTTAGGTTGGTTAGGTGTGTTTTTAACAGGTTCAGACACCTCATCAAATGCCCTATTTGGCGCGCTGCAAGCCAATACAGCAAACCAAATAGGTGTAACACCGGAGTTATTAGTCGCCGCAAACACTACGGGAGGAGTAACGGGCAAAATGATTTCGCCACAATCTATTGCCGTTGCTTGCGCTGCAACGGGATTGGCGGGTAAAGAATCAGATCTTTTCCGCTTTACGCTAAAGCACAGTCTATTTTTCTGTACTTTCATTGGCGTGATCACAGTACTCCAAGCATACGTAGTCCCTTGGACATTAGTGTTTTTCACTAAATAAAGCGATATCTAAGATATATTAAAAGCCGAGTGATAAACCACTCGGCTTTTTAGATTGGAATGGATATAAAACTCACTCTGCGATGAAATTCGAATGGGTTCAATTAAGCAAAGTAGCAAGGCAGCTTTATTAATCCCAGTGAAGTCATACAATCAAAGTCTAGGTTGTCATTCTTGTCGTAGATAACTACTCGGTACATTGATGACAAATGCAACTTAAGCCAGCAACTTTGCCTTATCCTTACCTAATACGCCTTTTAGCACTAAAGAGTTAAAGTGCAATGGTTCCAGCTGCGGCCATTAGTCACTTGCAGTATCAATGAGATCCATTCGGATAGAGATCTAAATACTGGCTCGATAGCATTAATCAACACTGCAAGCTCCTAATCGTTTATCTCATGGCTAAACAATCACTTGATGATAGGTTTCCACATGGTATGACTCGACTAATTCGGGCATCACTTGGTGGAAATAGTGTTGAATTGCATCTTTAGCGCAGTGCTCATCAAAGGCGGCAATATCGACAAACTTTTCTACAAACGTCACGCGGCGTGGTTCATCACGGCACACATTGAGTTCGTAACGAATACAACCCGCTTCGCGGCGCGTATCAGGAATAAGGCTCGCGAGCGCAGCTATTAGTGCTTCGGTTTTGCCCTCTTTAGCCAGAAAACTCGCCACGCAGGCAATTTGCTGTTGATTGATTCTATAGTCCGTTGAAGTCGACATCTCAGTTCCTTATTGGCTTAATGTTGAATGTTTATATGCCAAGCTTTTGTTGATCGCTTATGTTGATAATTGATGTAGATAACTCATATTGATAGCCGCTTATGCTGATTGATAGCGCATATCCAAATGGGGAATACCATCTTCTAAGTACATCTCAGAGCAGGCGACAAAGCCGAGTTTTTGATAGAAAGCTTTGAGGTAATCTTGGGCGCCAATTTGGATCCCCGCATCGGGCCAAGTCGTCAGTGCTGATTCAATGGCGTGCTGCATTAAAGGCATGGCTAGCCCTTTGCCTCGACCCGCTGGCGATACCACCACACGGCCGATACTCGCCTCTAGATAACTCAACCCCGGCGGCAAAATACGCGCGTAGGCAAGCAGTTCCCCGTCTGGCGATAAACCGATCAAATGCTGGGTTTCTGGATGCCTATCCTTATCGTCAAGCTCTGGATACGCACAGGCCTGCTCTACCACAAACACATCGACTCTTAGCTTCAATATGTCATATAGCCTATTGGCATTTAATTGATTAAATGTAAGATTTTGCCACTGCAAACGATATCCCTCTGCAAATCATCGAAAAAGAACTTTGAGTCTACCACAGCATAAAGACCATAAAAAAGCGCCTTAATCCGCGAGGACTAAGGCGCAAAGCTGTTGCGCAAACCAATAGATCTGGGGAAATCTATGGCGACAACAGGATAACGAAAAACGTTATTACTCGACCATGGCATCGTGGGCCACAGGCCCTGTCGGTTTACGGATCAGCAGCACAGCGAATACGGCGATGAGTAGCAGAGCGCCCATGATGTAAAACACATCGTTATAGGCCTGAATATAAGCTTGCTGACTCATGGTTTTGCCAAGTAAAACTTTCGCCTGCGCGGCCGCGGTATAGGGATCTGAACCTCCTGCCTGCAACAGACTTGTGCTTTGGGTTAAATAATCCTGTGCTTGCGTGCTCACTGCGGGTAAAGATTCCTTAATATGAGCCAAATGCCCGCGCGACAAAGTATCAGTCAGGGTCGCCACCAGCGCGATACCAAAAGCACCACCTAAATTACGCATCACGTTTAATACCGTCGATGCCGAGGCATTTTCATGAGGTTTTAAATGCATGGTCGCAAGCATTCCAATTGGCACCAGAATAAAAGGCTGACCTAATGCCCGCACCACTTGCGAGGCGATCATCTGCGGTCCGGCATAATCTGCGGTCATCTGGCTATTCATGTAATAGCTAATGGCGAACATTAAAAAGCCAAAAGCAGCGAGATAACGACTATCGAAGCGCTCCATCAATTTCGGCACTAAGGGCAAGACCAATAGCTGCGGAAATCCCATCCACATAATCACGCCACCAATCTCTAACGGTGTGTAATCATGGACTTGTGATAGATAAAGTGGGATCAAATAAATAGCGCCGAATAATGCCATGCCCAGTAAAAAGTACGCCACAGTAGAGAGCACAAAATCACGCTTACCGAGCAGGCGCAAATTCACTAACGGCTCTTTACGCCTTAGCTGGATCCAAACAAACAACACCAGATTCACGACGGCAATAATGGCCAGATTACGAATGAGTTCTGAACCAAACCAGTCCTTGCGGTTACCTTCTTCGAGCACCACTTCAAGGCAACCCATCCCCAGCGCCATAGTGACTATGCCCGCCAGATCGACATTCTTCAGCTTATCCCAAACGACCGACTGCTTCTCTAAACCGTAGGCCAACATGGCCATCACCAACAAACCCGGTGGCACATTGATATAAAACAGATAATGCCAGCTAAATTGCTCGGTCAACCAACCGCCTAAGGTCGGGCCGATTGAAGGCGCAAAAGTCGCCGTCACGCCAAATAACGCCATGCCGACGGCACGTTTGTTATCGGGTAAAAACTCAAGAATAAGCCTAAAGGCCAGCGGAATTAGTGCGCCACCAAAGAAACCCTGTAGCGCCCGAAAGGCGATCATGGCCTCTAAGTTCCACGCGATTGAGCAAAGCACAGAAGCAAAGATAAAAGCAGCCGTGGTCCATAACAGATAACGCCTGACCGACAATCCCGTGCTGAGCCAGCCAGAGAGCGGGATCGCGATCATCTCAGCAACCAGATACGCAGTTGAAATCCAGCTGCCTTCTTCGAGCGTTGCCCCAAGACTGCCTTGAATCTCCTTCATCGATGCATTAGTGATTTGAATATCGAGGATCGCCATGAAGGCACCGATCAAACCACCAAATACCGCAATCCATGAACGGCGACTGCCACGCTCATAATCAGTAGGCTTTCTAGGTACACTGATGCCCTGCGCCTCCATATCGGCAGACGCAGTGATAGAGCCAGTTGCGCTCATACTAACGACCTGTATTTGCAGCGATTGCCGATATTGCAGTACCCGACGCCGTATCCACTTTCACGACCGCACTTAAGCCCGGTAGCATGTGTGCTTCTTCCTCAGACAAATCTAAGCGAATACGCACGGGAATACGCTGCACGATTTTAGTGAAATTACCTGTAGCGTTTTCCGCTGGCAGTAGACTGAATTTGGCTCCGGACGCCGGTGACAGACTATCGATAACACCTATAAAGGTTTTGTCGGGAAACGCATCGAGACTGACCTGCACCGACTGTCCTGGTTGCATGTGTTGGATCTGGGTCTCTTTAAAGTTCGCCGTGATCCACACTGCCCCATCCGGAACCAAACTGTAGAGTGCTTGGCCGGGTTGCACATACTGCCCCACCATAGCGCCACGTTTACCAATCACCCCAGAAAAAGGTGCGGTCACACGGGTATCATTTAATTGAATTTTCGCCAGTTCTAAAGTCGCATCGGCCTGCTCTACTACTGAACCCGCCTGATCTAGTTGGGCATTAAAAACCGCTAACTCCCGTTGCTTTGCCACTAACACGGCTTGAGCTTCATCGAGGCGGGCGGCGGCAGAATCAAATCCGGCCTGTAGTTGGTCGACATCATCTTGGGAGCTGTAATTACTGACTTTAAGCTTTTTTGAACGGCTCAATTGTTGTTGTGCCCGTATTTTATCGGCCTTTGCCGCCACCACGCCTGCGTTGGCTTGAGTGATTAAAGCCCGTTGCAACTCCACCTTTGCGGCTAAGGTTTGCAAGTCCGCCTTCGCACTCGCCTGTGAGGCTTCGGCTTGACTCACTTTGGCACTAAACTGGTTATCTTCTAGCTGAGCTAATAACTCACCCTTTTGCACATGCTGGTTATCGGTTACATCGCTTAACACAACGTAGCCGGGTACTTTCACGCTGATATGGGAAATATCGGCCTCAACATAAGCGTTATCCGTGGTTTCGATAAAACGTACCTGTGTCCACCAGTAATAACCGCCCCCTGCAACTGCAGTGAGTAACAGTGGAACGGCGATAATGAGTTTACTTTTGGACATGAATGACTCCTTGATTAGTGATATCTAGTGTACTACTGTCTCACTAAGTTTATTAGTCAGTAAAAAAATCAACCCACTGTTTCACAGGTGTAACAATGATGGATCTCAATCGCGTGCAAATTTTCGCTCAAGTGGTCGAGCAAGGTAGCTTTACTGGCGCAGCTAAAGCCCTTGGGCTCACTAAGGCAACCGTCAGTCGTAAGATAGCCGAACTCGAAGCCGATACCGGCACACAACTGCTATTTCGCACCACCAGAGCCCTAAAACTCACCGAAGCAGGATCGAGTTATTACAATAAGATCAATAAGATCCTCACCGATCTGCAGAGCGCCGAAAATCAGCTTAGCGCCCACCAGCAATTGATTAAAGGCAATCTCAAAATCGTTTGCCCGATTGAATTAGGCCAATTGTTTTTAGGGCCAATTTTCGCGCAGTTTTTAACGCTTTATCCCGAAATCACCATAGAGGCTGAACTCACCAATCGAAAGGTTGATGTGATAGAAGAAGGCATAGATCTGTTATTTCAAATTGCCGATTCTGGCGACACTCGCTTGCAAAGCTATGCCTTAGTCAACGCCCATAAATCGCTTATGGCAAGCCCAGCTTATTTAGCTGCCCATGGAACGCCCAAGGTGCCACAGGACTTAGCCAAACATAAAGCGATTCGCTTGCAGTCGGCGCATATTGAAGGTGCGTGGAAATTATTCGATGGTAAAACTTGGATTGTCGCCGAGCCCAAGACTCAACTGACGGTAAACAATGTCACCCTCGCTCGCGAGGCCGCCATTGCGGGGCTTGGGATCACAGCGGTGCCGTCCATCATAGCCCAAGTCGCATTAGAAAAGGGCGATTTAATCCCGCTACTAGATGACTATCCAATGGTGCAAACTAAGGTAGTGCTTAGCTATCCACAGCGGGCGTATCTACCGCGAAAATACCGCGTCTTTATCGAATTCATCTATAGCTCCCTATTTAAACGTTGGGGATCGCAAGTCTTAGAAGTCCCTGATTTTATCGGCCATGCCGATCTAGATGAATAAATCGAATACCCCAAACAGTAACAATTGTTACTTTGTAAAGTGTAAATCATTGCCTTGAGGATAAATCCTCTATGTCAGAATTGCCTTAATCCATAAGCCCCTATAAGCTTGGCAAGGTAACAGGCTGCAAAAGACCTTAGGTTTTCCTGATACAGTTTGCACAATAAAATTTAACATTTAATCTCAATTTTGGAGGAAACCTAATGAGCTTAATTAAAGAGTTCAAGGCTTTTGCGTCCCGTGGCAATGTGATCGACATGGCCGTTGGTATCATCATAGGTGCCGCATTCGGCAAAATCGTCTCGTCCTTCGTGGCCGATGTCATCATGCCACCAATTGGCATCATCCTAGGTGGTGTGAATTTTAGTGATTTGAGCATAGTGCTACAGGCAGCTCAAGGCGATGCGCCTTCTGTGGTCATTGCCTATGGCAAATTCATTCAAACTATTATCGACTTTACGATTATCGCCTTCGCCATTTTTATGGGTTTAAAAGCCATTAACACCCTAAAACGCAAGGAAGAAGATGCGCCTAAAGCGCCACCAGCACCGACCAAAGAAGAAGAGTTGCTGTCTGAAATCCGCGATCTATTGAAAGCTCAACAAGAAAAATAATCTCAAACTTAAGTGTCACGCATAAAAAACCCATCTCTAGAGATGGGTTTTGTTTTTACATCAGCGAGATAAGTGATTACTCAGCTTCAACATGCACAGTTTCACTGTAATCTTGCACTACTTCTGCCACCCGAATGCGATAAGAGTTAAACAAACAAGGCACTATACCCGTTTGCTCGGCAATACTGTGGGCCATCTGATTACGCCATTGGGTAATAGAGGCTTGGTCCTCCCAAAACGACAGGCTTAGTACTTTGCCATCGTCGGTTAAGCTCTGAAAACGTTCGATCGAAATCAATCCCTTGCGGCCTTCTAAATATTGGCGCATTTCAGCCGCCACGTGCAGATACTCTTCCTTCCCTTCCTTTGTCGGGATGACTTCAAGAATTACCGCAATCATAATGTTCTCCAGAAATGAATGTCCTTAATGTCGACTCTAAGACTAGCCCATCTATCACTCTTTAGCTCACTGATTTTTAGAGTTTTAGTCAATGTGATAACCCTGTCTACAACGAAGGCAATAACCCGAAACATAATAAGTTATTGCCCACGATGACGGCTTACTTGTGGCTAATCTGTAGCGAATCAAGCTCATCAATGCACTTATCGCCGCGATATAGCCAGCGATACAAGGTCGGCAAGACGAGTAAGGTCAGCGCCGTCGAGCTAAACAAGCCACCGATAATCACCACTGCCAAGGGCTTTTGGATCTCACTGCCGACGCCAGATGATAATAAAATCGGGATCAAGCCTAAGGCCGAGGTCAGTGCCGTCATCAATACCGGCCGTAAACGCCCAACCGTGCCCTCATAAACACAATCATAGAGTGCTTCGCCGCTTTGCCTGCGCTGATTAATCGAATCCACCAGCACCACACCGTTGAGCACGGCCACCCCAAATAGAGTGATAAAGCCAATAGAGCTAGGCACTGATAAATAAGTACCACTGACATACAGGGCCACTATGCCGCCAATTAAAGCTAAGGGCACGTTCGCCATGATGAGCAACACTTGCTTGAATGAACCAAAGGAGAAGTACAACAACAAGGCAATCAAAGCGATAGAAATAGGCACCACTAGCATCAACTTTTGCTGCGCTCGCTGCTGATTTTCATACTGGCCGCCAATGATCACTGTATATCCCGCTGGCAAATCCGCCTTTGGCACTAGGGCATAAATATCTTTTACAACCGAGCCCATATCGCGTCCCGCCACGTTGGCCTGCACCACAACACGCCGCTGCACATCGTCACGGCGAATATTCGGCGGCGCCATTTCCACTTCGACGCTGGCGACTTCCCCTAAGCGCACTGTGGCGCCATTTGTGCCACTGAGTAATAAGTCTTTAATCGCATCAGGGCTTTGGCGAAACTCGGCCGCGAGTCGCACATTGATGTCGTATCTGGCATTGCCATCGATCACTTGCCCTGCACTCGCGCCGCCAATGCCTTGGCTGACGAGGCTCATCACTTGATCGACACTGATGCCGTAACGCGCCAATAGCTCGCGTTTGGGCCGCACGACTAATTGCGCCTCGCCGCTCACTTGCTCAAGCGACACATCCACGGCACCGGGGATTTTCGCAACGAGATCAGTAAGTGCTTGGCCTTTCTGTGACAATACCGCTAAATCAGGGCCGAAGATTTTAATCGCTAGCTGGGCTTTTACCCCCGAAAGTAATTCATCTACCCGAGTCGCAATCGGCTGCGAAAAGGTCAACAAGAGTCCGGGGAACACGCTGAGTTTTTCCTCCATCAAGCGTTGCAGTTCCAAGCGCGAGCTTGCCGACTGCCACTCTGCTATCGGTTTCAAGCCAATATAGACTTCAATATTACTCACAGGCTCAGGATCGCCGCCCAGTTCAGGCGCACCAATGCGGCTCAGGGCATATTCCACCTCGGGAAATGCTAGCAAAATAGCCTCAAGCTTAGGTGCGACTTGGAGCGAAGTCCCTAAACTCGCCGTTGGTGCCAGCGTCACCCTCAAGTTAATCGTGCCTTCCTCCAGTTCAGGCACAAATTCGGTACCCAGCCTTGGTAGCAATAATAGACTCAAGCCGAACATCACCAAGGCGCTGAGCATCACCACCTTTGGCCTAGCAAGCGTTGCCGTGAGTAGCTTGCGATAAGCGGCATCCAGCGGTGCTAAAACCACACTTTGTTTGAGCACCACACCGCGCTTAAAAAGATACACTGCAAGGGCTGGCACGGCAATCAGCGCCACCAGCAAGGCCGACATCATTGCCAAAATAATACTGACCGCCATCGGCTGGAACAGCTTGCCTTCAACCCCTTCAAGGGCAAATAATGGCGCAAATACGACGATAATAATGGCGGTGGCGAAGAAGATTGGACTACATACCTCTTTCGCCGCGAGCATTATCCGAATAACCATATTCGATTCGCTGACATCACCACAGGCTTTAGCACCATCCTCCTCACTGTGATAGGGATCATCCTCACCATCGGCACGCGCCCTCGCCTCGGATAAATGGCGGCGATCAGGTTGAGTTAAGTGTTTGAAAATATTCTCTACCATCACCACAGAGCCATCGACTAACATACCAATCGCCACAGCTAAGCCGCCGAGCGACATCAGGTTTGCCGACAAACCATAATAGGACATCACCATAAGTGCGAGCCCGATAGACACTGGAATCGACAGCAACACCAACAAGGTCGCGCGGATATTGACGAGGAACAACGCCAAGATCACCACGATAAACACAAAGGCCATTAGCAGCGCATCGCGCACTGTGGTCACAGCCTTATCGACCAGATCCGCTTGGTCGTAAAACACCTCAAAGGACACACCATCGGGCAAGGCCTGCTCAATAAGGCTCACCCGTGCACCAATATCGTCAATCGTCGCCTTAGTGTTTGCCCCCATGCGTTTGAGCACGACACCAGCCACCACTTCGCCGAGGTTTTGTACGTTGCCAGCCTCATCGCGGCGCGTCATAGTCACAGCGCCGACACGGATTTCACTGCCGAAATCCACCTGAGCGATATCGCCCACCCGCACGGGCGTGCCTTTATCCTCCGTAAGCGGGATCTGCGCGATCGCCGCCAATCCCGCGTCTCCTGAGGGCAACATGCCATAGCCGCGCACCACAAGTTGCTCTTGGCCTTGGTCCATAAACCAACCGCCAGCGTTGCGGTTATTGCTCTCTAGCGCTTCGGTCACCTGCGCCATAGACAAGCCATAGGCACGCAGTTTATTCGGGTCGACCTGCACTTGGTATTGGCGCACATCGCCACCAAAAGACAAGACTTCAGTCACGCCGCCCACGGGCATCAATATCAACTTCACCAGATAATCATTTAAGCTACGCAGCTCGGCGGCATTAATGCCAGAGTTAGGTTCTGCGCGCAGAATATACTGATAAATCTGCCCTAATCCCGAGGTATTCGGGCCGATTTCAGGCACTCCGACGCCGCTTGGGATCATCTCCCGCGCCGCCTGCAACTGTTCAAACACTTGCTGACGGGCGAAGTAAATATCCGTCCCCTCGGCAAATACCACAGTCACAATCGACAAGCCAGTGCGCGATAACGAGCGCACCTCAGTCACGGCTGGCAAGGCGTACATGGCCGATTCCACCGGATAACTGATAAGTTTTTCCACCTCTTCTGCAGCTAAGCCTTCGGCCGCTGTATTGATGGTCACTTGCACGTTAGTCACATCAGGAAAGGCATCGAGATTCAACTTAGGTAACATGGCCACACAGCCCACAATCACGGCGAGCAGAGCCAATACCACTAACAGCCGATTTTTAATCGCGGCTTCGATTAACTTTTGCAACATAGAAAATCTCCAAAATAAGGGCGCTCATATTAGTGGGCGTGAATATCAAAGCCCGCTTTCGCCTGCTCGGATGCCAAGAAGAACGCGCCAGCCACCACAACCTTGAGCTGTGCCTGTTGGGCTTTTTCAAGCTCAGGTCCACGCACTAGACTCAGACCACGTTGACGCTGCACCACTTCTACCTCAATGGACTCGAAGCCATCCTCATCTTGAATAAAAATCTGCCAATCGCCATCGCCGCCACGGGTCAACGCTGCATCGGGCAGCACTATGCCACTGCCGTTTGGATCGGTAGTAGAGCCAGCAAAGTAAAGTTCGGCAAATTGCCCCGAATGCAACACATGATCAGGATTGGGCATACTCACCAGCACTTGCTCGGTGCGCGTTACGCTGTCGAGTTCATGGGAGCGACCGATTATCTTACCTGCCAACGTCTTATCCCCTACTTGCACTAAAGCTGAACTGCCAACCTGGATATGCGTAGTTTGAGTTGGGGTTAACTGCGCCTCAACCCATAAATAGGATTCATCGGTCAGTTGCATTAAGGGTGTGCCCGCGCTAAAAACTTGACCTAGCATGGCGATATCCTGCTGCACTCGGCCGTCAATTGGCGCTAAGAGTTGATAACTGCCTATGGCTTCAGGCGTCGATTCCAGTGCACGAATTTGCGCGGGCGTCATCTTAATGGCCTCTAAAATCGCCCGTTTAAGTTCGGCATCCACCTGCGCCTGCATCCGCCGACTGACGCTAACTGCACCTTCACTCATGCGTTTGACTCGACTCCATTCGGCAGCGGCATTAATGTAGTCCGCCTGTGCCTGCGCAACGGCTGCGCCACCCAAGGTAAGTAAAGGCTCACCTTTTTTCACTTCTTGTCCCGGCACCACATGGCGCGCCAACACACGCACATCGAGCTGCGGCGCAAGGGTCGCGGTTCGATCGCGATCCACCACTAAGGCCGCCGTCGCCCTAATATCGAGATTCAAATTGGCTAGGTTCAAGCTATCGCTCGACAAAGGTAACAAGCTAATCCCCGCCAAGGCTTGCTGCGCTTCGGTCAATTTCAGCGCCTGTTCGCCGTGTTCATCCGCCGGCGCCGTTTGCGTTACCGAATCGCCGCTTGCCTTAGCGATGGGTGCGTGATCACCACCAGCCAATACAGGCTGAGCGAGAAATGCCAGCGTGCTCAGCACGAATAATGCGAGCGCGATTTTTGATAGGTTAAACCGACGCTTTTCAGGCGTCGTTACAGCATCCAGTTGAAGGATATTTTCGTGGTGAGTATTTGAATTCATTATTGTGACCTCATGGGTTTACTGTGCGTGCGGTGGTATTAGATGTTATCGAATGGACTGAGTTGAGCTTTTCGATAAAAGGCATAAGCTGGCCGCTTTCGCCCATCCAAGTTAACCAACTTTGATAGATAGCCGTTTCTAGGTTTAAGCCCACCAAATAACTGGCGGCTAACTGACGACGGCTCTGTAAGTACTCACTCGTACTCACATCCCCCGCCTGCCATTGTTGGCTTAAGGATTTAGCGGCTTTAGCACCTGACACTTGCACTAACTCACGCCAGTCTTGGTAACGTTCAAGTAAACGCGGTAACGCATAGAGGAATTGTTTCTGCTTAGCGGTAAGCACTCGCTCACGGGCAAGATAGCCTTGCTCCGCGATAGCGATGCCCTTATCGGCTACGGCTTGTAACTCACTGTAGTTATTGCGAACTTGTAGAGGAATCGACACGCCGACACCGAGCTTATTGTCCGTGCCCTCCTTTTCAGCGCCTAGGCTAATAGTCGGGTCAGCTGAAGCTTCCGCTTTGACTTGCATGACATTAACTCTGGCGAGCAGCACTTGCTGATAAGCACTCGCCAGGGCTGGCAAGGCTGATTTAGAAGTGCCCAACTCGGCCGCTGGCGCTTGCTTAGCCTGAGTCACAAAGAAATGGATCTCCTTGATAAATTCACTAAAAGCGAAATTATTATCCCCAAGTAATTCAATTACTTTGCCATCGGCCACTAAGGCCACCTGCTCGGCTAAGGCGTAGTCGGCAGTATTAGAGGCGACTTCGAGTTGTATCAATTGCAGCTCGACGTTGGATAAGTCCCCCGCCGCCAATCGCTGCTCAGCAATATTGAGCTGCGCCTTGGTGAACCTTAATTGCTGCTCGGCAAAGGTCAGCGCCTTACGGCTTTGCGCCTGTTCTGCCAAGGCCAGCAAGCGTTCGGCTAACATTTGGCTACGCTCTAACCCTATGTCCGCTAAAAGGATTTGCGCTTCAAGCTCGGCACGCTGCGTCGCCACGCCGCGCTTGTCGCCCCAATCGAGGGTTTGGCTCAGCCCTAAGCTATAAGCATCTGTATCAGCATTTTGATAATTAAGCCCAAGTTCTGGGTTATACACAGCGCGATCTGCCGCCTGAATGGCCAGTTTGGCCTGTTGCTGCCTTACAAGCTGTGCCTGAACTTCAGGTAACTGATTGAACTGTGTGAGTAACTCAGGCAACCATAGGCCAAAGTTGACATGTGCCGTGTCGGTTTCTTTGGCGGGTAAGCCCAGTGATTGCGCCTTAAATGCCTCAACTTCAGCGGCTTTGATTTCAGGGGCATTAGCTTCAGAGGCTTTGGTTTCAAGGACCTTGACTTCAAGGACATTGACTTCAAGAGAGTCATTTTCTGCCGCGAGGGCAAAGGCTAGCAATCCGGCGGCCAATACTAATCCGCAGCTAAACAAGCCCGATCTAAACAGACAAACTAAAGTACGGGCGAGAATCGTTTTTTTCATCGCAAATCCTAACAATATCGAATGTGGATCGGCTGACTTTTGCGCCCAAAGCGAAACGGCTAGATGTGAGCTTCATTTAAATAGCTCAATGCAAAGCAATCATATCGTTCTGGGCATGGCAAATAAGCGCCGATCGAATCATCCCGCCAAGCAATACAGTGCGCGGCTAAAAAGCCAATGACGGCTCCAACAGTTAACGCTGCGAGCATCAGTTCAAGCATATCTTTTGGGGGATGAACATAACGGGCTTATCACGCGGCAAAATAGAATGAGATCCAATCAGATGAATCAATCGTCCTAGGCCGAGAAATAAGCCGAATATTGGAGAATTAAGCGATAGGAGGGCGGTATTTAGGTAAATTTTCAGGCGGAAAATAGGATACATCGGTAGGCAGATAGACGCTTTCTAACGCCTGTACAGGCTGACTCACTGCCTGAGATAACAGTGCCACATGACCGCCATGGCATTGGCAGTCGAGGCATAGGTCAAAATCTTGTATTTCAGTGGTTTTAACTAAGTGGGAATGAAATCCGCTGCTTTGGTTTTCACCCGCGTGATTACTGGCGACACCCGTGGAGTCCGCAAAACCTAAGGCTTGCTCGCTTGGACAAACGCAATCGACACATTGGGCCAAAGTGGTCACTTGAGCACTAAATTGCAGATGGGGATGATTCTCAGCTTCTTCCGCACCATTGCCCGCATGTAATTGATGCGCACCCAAATTCGCGCCGGCAAATTGCAGCACGATAATGGCTATCAGTAGGGTCACCATTCGAGTAAAAAATGGCTTAGCGGTAGAATTCAAATATCACCTATAGCAAATAACGGATAACGGATAACGGATAACGGATAACGGATAACGGATAACGGATAACGGATAACGGATAACGGAACATCTGATCCGTATGATAAACATAAGTTCACAGCTCGCAAGCAAAGTCTTTCAAGCTGTGATCTCTAAAGGCTAACGCTGACTTAAACACTCAGTGCTTATTTAAATACACTGCACTTATTTAAATACACAGTGCTTAGCATAATCAGCGGCTTCGTTAGCAGTCCAATCGCCAGACGGTTTATTTTTCATCTGTTTACACCAAGCATCACTGCCCACTTCTGGCGCGCAGGCACTCAGTCCAGCGGTAAATGCCAACACTAACGCAATCGCACTGACCTTAGAAACTGTCAGTGAAGAAAAAGAGCGCGATTTCAATAATGACATACTTAATTCCTTGTAAATATGGCCTAAATTAGACCATTAAATATTCGAACGCTTAGTGATCCAAGCAATCGCTTTGGCTTTCTGTTCGAGTGGAAACCAAGCCACTTCGCCCTGCATAAAAGGCCCGAGTAAGCGCACCGCATTTCCTACCCAATCAGGGCCGCCCACAAACACTAAGGCTTCAAAATTCGGTAACTGGACTTCACCACTACCAGTCAGCGACTCAAATTCCCAGCCTTCGAGTAACACATCCGCCTCAATATACAGGCAAACTTGGCCCCAATCCTTACGATAACTCTTAATCGCAGGCTGTAAACGGGTCCGATAATCGGTGGAGGATAGTCGGCCACTGGCAAAAAGACTGATAACACCCTTAGCAATATCGGGGATTTGGCATAACATAGAGGCACTCCGAATCGAGAACACTTTTGCAGGCAATGGCTTTAGCCAATGCAGCGGCAAAGAATGCGCCCGATGATAACAAATCTATTGGAAAGCCATAAGTCATTATTGATGGCTTCTCAATCCATGCTGAAAAATGCCTAAGTTTGCCATGATAAAAATCTCAAACCGTGTGGAACTTCAGGAAAATGAAATCGAGTGGCAATTTATCCGTTCGAGTGGTGCAGGCGGCCAGCACTTAAATAAAGTGTCCACCGCTGCGCAGCTGATTTTCGATATTAAAAGCTCATCATTACCCGAGTTTTACCAAGAACGCTTGCTCAACAAGGCGGATCACCGCATCACTAAAAGCGGCAAAATCATTATCAAATGCCAAGCGAGTCGCAGCCAAGATGCCAACCGCCAAACGGCTTTGGAGCAATTTATCGCCTTGGTTGCCAGTGTCGGTGAAGTGCAGAAAAAACGCATCCCCACCCGCGCCACTAAAGGCAGCCAAACGCGGCGATTAGAGACCAAGAAACAAAAAGGTGCCACTAAGGCCATGCGTCAACAGAAGAGTGACTATTAACTTAGGTGACAGTTAACTTAGATGACAATTAACTCAACTGACAGTCAACTTAGGCAATCGCTAACTCAGTACCAGAGAAATAACCGCAATTGAACCCAGCCAACAATGGCACAGGATTTCAAAGGTATAATCGGCTCGCACATGATCAGCTCGCACACAATTGACTAACCGATAATGCAAAATCGATTTGAACAGGTTAAGTTAGTGGCCTATGTAGAAAACTGAAATAAATTTTTCCAACTTTAATCCCAGCATTAATCCCAAGGCATGTCGTAAAGGAAAGCGCAATGAGTCACAAAATTTTGCTCGTCAATGGCCCCAATCTCAACCTCTTAGGCCGCCGCGAGCCCAGCGTTTATGGTCATCAAACCTTAGCCGACATAGTGGCGGAGTTAAACCTGCAAGCACAACAGGCGGGAGTTGAGCTCGAACATATTCAGTCCAACGCCGAATTTGAGCTAATCAATGCGATTCATGCGACCGATGCCCAGATGATTATTATCAATCCCGCCGCCTTTACCCACACCAGCGTCGCCCTGCGTGATGCCCTGCTTGGCGTGGCAATTCCTTTTTTTGAAGTGCATTTATCCAATGTGCACGCCCGTGAAGCCTTTCGCCACCATTCCTATTTTTCCGATAAGGCGATAGGTGTGATTTGCGGTTTCGGTTCACAGGGTTACGAGTTTGCGCTGGCGGCGGCCATTAAGCGGCTCAACCAGCCACAGTAAATTCTATTCAATAGCGTGCTTTGCAAGGGCAGATAAATGGCAATGGATCTTCGTAAAATTAAAAAACTCATTGAGTTAGTACAAGAATCTGACATAGCAGAACTGGCGATCACCGAAGGTGAAGAATCAATTCGTATCACCCGCTACAGCCCTATGCCAGCCAATATGCAATCACAGCAAGCGATCCCCAGAGCACCTGCTTTGCCTTTGAATTCACAGGCAAAGCAGACAAGCCATTCGCAAACAGGCATTACGCCAAGTACAGAAGGTTTTGTACAAGTCTCACCTATGGTCGGCACTTTTTACGCGGCGGCAGAACTCGATGATGTGCCGCTGGTTAAAGTCGGTCAACGAGTGAGCCAAGGTGAAGTGATCTGCATTATCGAAGCGATGAGAATGATGAATCCCATCCAAGCCGAGCGCGATGGCGTGGTCAGCGCTATTTGGGCCAAAAACGGCGATGAAGTGGCATTCGATCAGCCGCTATTTACCTTAATCTAACCGCTCGCCTTCCCATGAATTGAAGCGCACTTGAGTTTAAGATGCGGTTTTCAAGCCAAGACAGCATTAACCGAGGTCACTATGATATTAATTACCGGCGCCAGCAGTGGTTTAGGCGCGGCACTCGCATCGCTCTACGCCAAAGAGAATGAAGCACTGACACTCACAGGTCGCCATGCCGAGCGTCTGCAAACCGTCGCCAATGCATTAACGCCCTTCTCCAACAAAACGATCGCCGCGATCACCGCCGATCTTGCCAGTGAATCGAGTCTCGAAGCCCTGTTCGATGGCCTAACGCAAGCCCCTAAAACCGTGATCCATTGCGCGGGCAGCGGCTACTTTGGTGCGATTGAAACCCAAGGGGCCAGCGATATCCACAGCCTGCTCAATAACAATGTCACCTCGACGATTTTGTTAGTGCGGGAATTAGTGAAACGCTATAAAGATCAAGCGGTCACTGTGGTTGTGGTCATGTCCACCGCAGCGCTTGCCGCCAAAGCGGGAGAATCCACTTACTGCGCGGCAAAATGGGCGGTGCGGGGATTTATCGAGTCGGTGCGATTAGAGCTTAAACAAAGCCCAATGAAGTTGATTGCCGTGTATCCCGGCGGCATGGACACAGGCTTTTGGCCCAGTAGCGGTAAGGCTTTAGATACCTCAAGCTTTATGTCCGCCGATGAAGCGGCTGGCATGCTCAAACAAGCCTTGGTTGCCACAGAGCATGGTTATATCGCCGATATCACCATACAAAGGGGCTAAATGTGTGGATTCGAGACGCAGAATATGACCACTGCGTCTCTTCCTTAGCACTCGCTAGTCGGCGCAGTTCGCTGTGTTTAGGGTAACGACGCGACGGCTTTCTCTGTGGGTCAGCCACCACATCAGCAGTCCTCCCAATGACAACAAAGATGCCGCATAACCTGTCGCGGCAATGCCTTGTCCAGACAGTATCACTAAACTGCCCACCCAAGGCCCAATTGCATTGGCAAGATTAAAGGCGCATTGCACTAAAGCGCCTGTCATGGCTTGCCCATCGGGTGCCACATCCATCAATCTGGCTTGCACAATAGTGGCAAGCCCTAACCCACAACCGACAAAAAATACCACGGGCATCAGCGCCCAGTAATGTCCGGTCAAACTCGGGTAAATAGCCAACACCACAGTGCTTAACACTAACGACCAAAACGCCGCCGCTAAGGCCGACTTATCCGCCGCCCAGCCACACACTAAGGTTCCAAGTGTTGCGCCAATACCAAATACCGCCATCATGATTGGGATCTTAAACGGCTCGACTTGTGTCACTTGGATTAAGGTTTCAGCCAGATAGGTATACACGCAGAAGATACCGCCAAAGCCAATGGCCGCGATGCCGAGCGTCAGCCAGACTTCACGATTTTTAAGAGTTTGTAGCTCTTTTTTGGGACTCGCATCAGCGGGCACGGCTTGATTGGGTGCTAAAAAATACACCATTATCGCGGTAATGGTCGCCAGAATTGCCACTATGCCAATGCCAGAGCGCCAGCCCACAGTTTGCCCCATCCAAGTCGCAAACGGCACACCGATAATCGTCGCCAGCGTAAGGCCAATAATCACCCGCGATACGGCGCGGGCCTTCATTTCTGGCGGCACTAAAGAGGCAGCGAGCAACATAGCCACGCCGAAATAAGCGCCGTGGGGCAAGCCGCTGAGAAAACGAAAAAAGATTAACCAATTCAATGATGGCGCTAACGCACTTAAGCCATTGGCCACCGCCATTAACCCGGCTAAGGCAATCAAGAGTGTTCGCCGTCTGACCCTAACGGCTAGCACCATGATAATCGGCGAACCGACCACAACCCCCAGCGCATACGCACTAATGGCATAACTCACATGGGCAACCTCTACCCCTAAATCGCTCGCGATATAAGGCACTAAGGTCATGGAAGCAAATTCTGTGGTGCCTAAAGCGAATGTTCCGAGTGCTAAGGCAAGTAACACCCATAATGTACTGGCGCCCTTATGCTGGTTTTGGGCAGCCTGATTTCTAACAGTATTCAAACCTCTTCTCCGCTATGCTATAAAACGACAACTAGCTGATAAATAACTAATAAAAAGATAATAAAAGATGATGAATAAATTGGAGCCCACTAAGGGGCTCCAATTTCTCAGTCATTTACGTAATGTAAATCTATCTGACTAACTGTTCTTGATAGGTTTGACTGTTCCAGTCGTAGGCGTAAAGCGTACCTTGCCACTCGTAAAGTGTACGACCATCCTGCTGCACAACCCTAGCATTGCTCGGCAAGCTAGACACACTGTGCGGTGCGCGTGGACGCGGAGTTGCAGCTGTTTTGCCTGTGGCATTACTAGTTTGCGACACCAGTTGCCCAGTCGATTGTCCGGCCATATTTACAGGCATACTCGACACCATACGGCCTTCACTCGCAGAATACTGCATACTGGTTGTTACCCGTACAGGTGCAGAAATGGCCACAGGTTCATCGTCGTAGGCCATAGGAATCGACAAACCTATGCCCGAATAGGGCGAGTTCCAGTAATTTCGAGCGTAGGCATCACGCGACGTATTCCAACCCCAATTATTGTTCCAATGGGTGTTCACACCATAACCGACATTCCAACCCGATCCCCACCCCGTAGCGAGCCCTAAACCCAGTCCTAAACCCCAAGGGTAATAAGGTCGATAATAGGGACGATAATGGCGGTTATCTTTGCGCACATGGCGGTTGTCATAATAATTGTCATGACGATTGTTGTAATGACTGTCGCCACGACTGTGGCTATCACGATGACCGTGGCGTTCGTCTTGATCCGAATAGCCTCTATTTCCGGCCACCGCCACAATCGGCACACTGAGCGCCCCCAAAAGTGAGATCCCCACGGCAAGCGATAAAACCAAGCACTTTAGCGACCGCTTATGCGCGCCATGTGATTGACTTTGAACACACTTTTCTTGAGCAAACCATACAGGAATATTCATATAAACCTCGAAATAAAGGGCGTAAGCGAGATCTATCGCGACTTACTGGTAGCCATTTTACGCTTCCTAAGCTTGAAGATCACTGAATTGGTTAACCCTAAAACAGAAAAATGCTATAGTGCGCGCCACACGGATTTTCACCGCAGAGGCTATTTCCACATGAGTTTTAAGGATTTACGCAGCTTTATTGATCACTTAGAAGCCAATGGCGAACTCAAACGCATTAGCTACCCAGTTGATCCTCATTTAGAAATGACAGAGATCGCCGATCGCGTATTACGCGCTCAAGGCCCTGCGCTATTATTTGAAAATCCCAAAAATCATCACATGCCCGTGTTGGTAAACCTGTTCGGTACGCCAAAACGTGTGGCCATGGCACTCGGCAAAGACGACCCATTAGCCCTGCGCGAAGTGGGCGAACTGTTAGCCTTTTTAAAGGAACCTGAGCCACCTCGGGGTTTTAAAGACGCGATCGCTAAGATCCCTATGTTCAAGCAAGCCTTGAATATGCCGCCAAAGACAGTGCGTAATCCGCCTTGCCAACAAATCATCAAAACCGGCGATGAGGTCGACTTAACCCAATTGCCTATTCAGCATTGCTGGCCGGGCGATGTCGCGCCACTGGTGACCTGGGGCTTAACCATCACCAAAGGCCCGCGCAAGAGTCGTCAGAATTTAGGCATTTATCGCCAACAATTACTGGGTAAAAACAAGCTGATCATGCGCTGGTTGTCCCACCGTGGCGGCGCGTTAGATTTTGCTGATTTTAAACAACAATTCCCCGGTGAGCGTTATCCTGTTGTCGTCGCACTCGGCGCCGATCCTGTGACCATTTTAGGTGCTGTCACCCCAGTCCCCGACTCCATGAGCGAATACGCTTTTGCCGGTTTACTGCGCGGTGAACGTACCGAAGTCTGTAAGGCATTAAGCTGCGACTTAGAAGTGCCGGCCACCAGTGAAATCATCCTCGAAGGCTATATCGACCCAGAGGAACTGGCGGAAGAAGGCCCCTACGGCGATCACACGGGTTACTACAACGAAACCGATAAGTTTCCAGTATTTACCGTTACCCACATCACTCAGCGTAAAGATGCCATCTACCACAGCACTTACACTGGCCGTCCACCGGATGAGCCCGCCATGCTGGGGGTTGCATTAAACGAAGTGTTTGTGCCGATTTTGCGTAAGCAATATCCTGAGATCGTTGATTTTTATCTGCCACCTGAGGGCTGTTCGTACCGCATGGCAGTGATCTCCATTCGCAAACAATATCCGGGACATGCCAAACGAGTGATGATGGGCGCTTGGTCTTTCCTGCGCCAATTTATGTACACTAAGTTTATTGTCATAGTGGATGAAGATGTGAACTGCCGTGACTGGCAGGATGTGATCTGGGCGATCACCACCCGTATGGACCCTAAACGCGATACTGTGATGGTCGAAAACACCCCTATCGACTACCTCGATTTTGCTTCACCCGTTGCGGGCTTAGGCTCAAAAATGGGGCTCGATGCCACCAATAAGTGGGAAGGTGAAACTAACCGCGAATGGGGTACGCCAATCGTGATGGATCCAAAAGTAAAACAAAAGATCGACTCAATCTGGGATGAGTTAGGCATAGACGACAGCCCAACCCTATAATTCAGCTTAAGCCATTACTCAAGTATCGGCTTTAGCCAAGAGAATAGGCCAATAACAGGCCTCTAAAGCGACACCTAGACACATACTGTTGAAGAAAGGTGCAAAGGAAGTTTGATGAAAACCATACGTTGTAAGATAGAGAAAGTTAACCCATTTAACGATGCCGTATATCAAGTATTGTTAAGGCCTGAAACCGCCTTCGATTTCCAAGCGGGGCAATACTTATGTGTTGTCATGGGTGAAAAAGATAAACGCCCCTTCTCTATCGCATCAGCGCCAAACGCCGAGCTGATCGAATTACACATTGGCGCCGCTGTAAGTGAAAGCTACCCAATGCAAGTGGTCGAGCGCCTGAAAGCCTGCGCCCTTGATGGCAGCACTATCGACATCGAAGCCCCAGGCGGCGAAGCCCACCTGCGTCACGAAAGCCAACGCCCTCGCCTGTTAATCGCTGGCGGCACAGGTTTCTCTTATATTAAAAGTATCATCGAGCACCAAATCGCCCTCGGCCAACAGGTTGAAACTATGCTGTATTGGGGTTGTCGCACCCAAGATGCCATGTATTTTGAAACCATCGCCCGCGAGTGGCACGACGCTCACCCTTGGTTACACTTCGTGCCAGTCATCGAAGAAGCTCCCGCTAATTGGCAAGGCAAAACCGCTAATCTGTTAGCGCAAATCAAACAAGATTTTGTCAGCTTAAATGGCTACGACATCTACATCGCCGGCCGTTTCGACATGGTGGGTGCAGCACGGGAAATCTTCCGTGAGATTGGTGTAGAAGAAGCACATCTCTACGGTGATGCGTTCGCGTTTATCAAATAACGCGATAATTTGTTAGCTTGGCAGGCTAACCTTTGTCAGCATAGGCTTAAATAATAAACCCCAGTTTTTACTGGGGTTTTGTTTTTACTTTCAATAGGACAATGACACTTGCGACATCGTCATGATGACGTCAATCATTATCCTTTTAGGATAAAATTACCTATTGAAGCTCAATCGACACCACATTGGTGACGCCTCTAGCTAAGGTTATCATGCCTGAGGTATAAAATTTGCTGCTGCTATTATCCTCGGCCTTCAAGTAATAGGCGCCGCTATTGATAATCATGGTTTCTGGGCGGTGCATCGTCATTGGCTTATCACTTAACCAACCATTACTGTCTACCGCATACAGGTAATTAGTACTTTCCATCGCCGCGCCACTGTCTTGATGGTATGCCAAAACCCTGACCATAGTCATACCCTTAGGATTTTTCTCCTGAGTAATAGAGCGGATCGCACCGCGTTCCGGAGACATCTTAGTATTCTTAGTAATATTGAATGATTCGGAATTATTCGAGTATTGCTGAGTCTGATGTTCGTAAGTGGGGATGGAACTACTACCGGAAGTGCCGCCTGAAGTACCAGTGCTAGCGATGCCTGCGATATCAGACACAGAATCGGCGATGTTTCTTACATCTGTACTCTTACAAGCAGCAAGACTTAAAACAAGGGTACATAAGATAATTTTTTTCATTGCGTTTAATCCATTAAATTATTGTCTATCCATAACTGCACATTGTATTAAGCGAGTTAAGCTCATCACAAAGTACTACTTAGGTAACCTATTATTACCAATGATTTTTTAAGTAGGGTAAATTATCAATGAGAATGTCATTAGTCAATAAATTAACAAACATGCAACCCATAAATCATAATGATTGAGATGATTTCACCATATATCGAGAGTGATTGGTGTAATGGACGGCACACTACGGTGATGCGATCGTATTGATCAAATAACACGATAATTTGTTAGCTTGGCTGGCTAACGTTTGCCAGTTGGGCTGCAAATAATAAATCCCAGTTTTCGCCGTATTTCACTTTGAATACGGCCTTACGGCCAAGAAAATCTACATATCCAAACTTCGTTTGTTATTTTAAATCAAAGTCAAAGTCGTGGAGCTTCACCCCACACCCGACCAAGGAGGACTGCTCGTCCTATCCTCCTTGGATTCTCCAAGACGCCCCCAACGGAGTTGAAAGCCCCTTGTGCTCATTGCCAAATTTGCGATCGCTTCCGAAGGATGCGTCCCTGCACCTGCGAAAGCTAGCTCGGCATATATGGACCCATCCGGTTTGCAAGACATTCGATAGCGATTTTGAGAAGAGTTCATTGCACCCATATATTCGGCCTGTTATTGAGGTATGCCTCTGGCCCTGATGGATATCTGCTTCTACTGTCCTTATCATCCTTGCGGCTTCATTATGAGCCTATACCGAGCTAAGGTTTTCAGTAGATCAGTCTGACTGTCTCATCATCAAATCAAGTGTCTTAGCAACTTGCTGGTTG
>NZ_JAKKRH010000046.1:0-35112 GCF_025654465.1 Shewanella sp. SM101 | reverse complement strand
ATCGGTCCATCCCAATCAACTGAGTTTTCGGGATGCGGCGAGTTATATCATCTTCAAGTTGACACAACTGTCATCACAAACACCGGGGAATGTCCCGAGAGACGTATTGGATATAGAACGAAATGCACGGCAATTTAAGCTGGATGGTAAACGGGAAAGGGCATATCCACGAGTCCTTAAAATGAGCAAAAACAAGTTCCCGGTTAGAGCAAAGAAAAATGCCGTTCACTCTTAAGTGAACGGCATTACGCTAAAGCGGGTTTTTTTATACTTAAAATAGCTGCAATTTTCATTTTTTAATCGTAAATGTTAATATCGCGCAGATTTTCAGGGGAAAATACTAACCCTTATTAATATGTGCTTATTCAGCATCGCTGGGACGAACAGATATTTATAGGGATTGGATTTAACGGAACAGGAACGGATAAACATGAAGAAAGTACTGACCGCAGCACTATTAATGACTGCACCTTTTATGGCGACAGCTGGGGCCGATTTTGTAAAAGGCGATGAGACATTCGCAGGTGAAGCTGAACTTGGTGCAACCTTAACCACAGGTAACACTGAAACCTCATCATTCAAAGGGCGTTTAAATCTTAAGCATGAGCTTGGCGATTGGGAGAATCAGTACTTACTCGAAGGTTTATATAAAGAGGATACAGGTTCTGTTACCGCGAAACGCTATTTAGCGGGTGCACAAGGTAACTACAAGATGACAGATCGTAGCTACTTGTTTGCTAACGGTAATTATGAAGTTGATCCGTTCACCGGTTATGATTACACGCTATCTGGCGCAGCGGGTTATGGTTATAGATTCTATGATACTAGTAAGACCTTTTTAGATGTCGAAGTCGGTCCAGGTTATATCTATCAGCGTCTTGATACAGAGCAAGCACTTATCGAAGGCCATGACACCAATGACAGCGTCGTTGCTCACGGTGTGATCAACTTTGAAACCGAAATCACTGACACCTCTAAATTCCAACAACGTTTCGTTGCAGATTACGGTGATAAGCTCGATGCCCGCTCTGAAACTTCGTTAACGGCGAATATTATCGGCGCATTAGCAATGAAGTTTGCCATTATTGTGCGCTACAACAGCGAGCCGTTGGATAATAAGAAAAGTACAGATACAGAAACCAATATGACCTTGTTATATTCCTTCTAATGCAGTGACGCTGATTAGAAACTAAAAAGCACCTTTGAGGTGCTTTTTTATTGGCTCTTTTTAGACTAAGTTAAATGTTTCTTTATTAGTTATCGCTGTAGTTATACAAAAATTAATGTTTTAAACGCCTTTGGTTATAGGGTAATGCATAGAAAGTTGCGTTTTATCAACATTTACTATGCCGAAGCTATGGTAATTTTCGACTAATTTCCTACGTAGAGATGAACTTTAATGAAATTACAGCGGTTGTTTAAAGGCAGTGGAATGGCGTTCTGGAGTCTATTCTGCGTTGCAATATTGAGCGGATTCTCACCTGCAGCATGGGCTATGACAGAAGGGATAGAACGGCTTAATTTAACCGCATCGAGTGTGGGTTATGTTGCCGTCTTTGTGTTTGTGCTTGCATACATAATGGTGATGGCTGAGGAGTCGTTACATTTACGCAAGTCGAAACCTGTGCTGGTCGCGGCAGGGATTATCTGGGGCATGATAGGTTTTGTGTATGTACAAAATGGTATGTCTGAAGTGTCGGAAGCGGCATTCAAACATAACTTGCTTGAATATGCAGAGCTTCTACTCTTCTTACTCGTGGCGATGACTTATATCAATGCTATGGAAGAGCGAAATTTGTTTGATGCCATTCGTGGTTGGCTTGTCGGCCGTGGTTTTAGTCTAAGAACCGTATTTTGGTTGACGGGGTTTATGGCGTTCTTTATCTCACCCGTGGCAGATAATTTAACGACTGCGCTATTGATGTGTGCCGTGGTGATGAAGGTGGGGGCAGGGCAACGCAAGTTTATCACCCTAGCCTGTATCAACATTGTTGTTGCGGCTAATGCGGGTGGCGCGTTTAGCCCGTTTGGTGATATCACGACCTTAATGGTGTGGCAAAAAGGATTAGTACACTTTAGCGATTTCTTCCATCTGTTTATTCCTGCTTTAGTGAACTTTGCATTACCCGCTGCCATTATGAGTGTGTTTATTCCACATTTCGTGCCAGAGCCAGAAAAAGAGCATGTTTATACTAAGCCGGGTGCTAAGCGAATTGTTGGGTTGTTTTTACTCACAATCGCTACGGCAGTGTGTGCTCATTCCTTCTTAGGTATGCCGCCTGTATTGGGTATGATGACGGGATTAGGTTTCTTACAATTCTTTGGTTTTTATCTGCGTAAAACCTTCAATCGTTCCGTTGCCCGCGAACGTGCAAAGGCTGAATTGCGTCAGGACGAGCAGCGTCTTCAGCAGCTTGGTAGTGTGGTGCCCTTCGATGTGTTTAGCAGGATCTCCCGCGCTGAATGGGATACCCTGTTGTTCTTTTATGGTGTAGTGCTATGTGTGGGTGGCCTTGGCTTTATGGGGTACTTGAGCTTAGTATCTGAGGCTTTGTATTCCAATTGGGATACGACCTATGCCAACGTGGCTATCGGTCTGTTGTCTTCGGTTGTTGATAATATTCCGGTGATGTTTGCTGTGTTGACGATGAACCCTGAGATGGCCTTAGGCCAATGGTTACTGGTAACGTTAACCGCAGGAGTTGGGGGCAGTTTATTGTCAATTGGCAGTGCTGCAGGGGTCGCGTTAATGGGACAAGCTAGGGGGATTTACACCTTTGGTGCCCATTTGCGTTGGACACCTGTCATTGCGCTGGGTTATATCGCGAGCATTTTAGTACATATGTGGCTCAATGCCGCGATGTTCTAAATAAAAGTACTGAGCATTCATCTTTTGGGCTGTATTGACGTTTGTGAGTCGTTTTGTAGCGGATAATATCGCGAATTATTTAGCGAACAACATCGATCTAACAAAATTCAATCGCATAACGTCTAGATATCAATGAATAAAATAGAGGCATCCGATGGATGCCTCTATTTGTTTGGATATGTCATGGGAAGGATTATTGCGGTAGCACTTGGATTAAATCCAGCTCGTTATTGGCTTTTGCACCGTAGATCTGAATCGCGACTTTAATTTGTGTTACTGAACCACTTGGATCCTGCTGAGCCCAATCTAAGCCAGCTATCTCAAATTGATATTGACCGCTTGTGACTTCGGTTAATTTACCGCTGCATTCTCCAAGACTTTGGCAACGATAATTTTGGGTAACATGCCAGTGTTTCCATGCCTTCGGATTCGAGGATTCCTTGGCTTTGTCGGGGAACCCAAAATAGTAAATATCATAGGTTTTCGCCGCAGTGATCGCTTCTTGTTGCGTATCCGTCAGTGAAAATTGAATTGTCCCTGTACTCGAGTCAAATTGCTCAAGCTTGAGATTTATTTGCGTTGCTTCATCAATGTTTACTGCATTTTCGACGGGAGGTGGCGGTGTCGGCGGAGCTTCAGGCTCAGTATTATTGTTGTCACTGCCACAACCTACGAGCATTAATGTCGCGAGGGTCAATGTGAGTAATGGGTATTTCATCACAGTCTCCTTAATTGAAATGCCCTGTATGGCAAGTGGTGCATTCCATGTCTGTTTTTACACTTGCCGCTGAGCCTAGTGTGCTAGTACTACCGTGACAAGTTTGGCAATCTTGTGCATCTGGTGTTGGCTTACTACCAACAAGGGCGCCGATATTCTCTCCTTGATAGGCACGATTCAATACATCGACTAAGTAATAAGCCATAGACGCGGATAAGCGGTAACAGCGTTCACCTTTTTTCGCGAATGGTAAGCCAGAAGCCTTTGACCAGTTACTGATAGATGAGTGGCATAACACGCTCTTGGCTTTTGATGAACTGCCCACAAGAGCCGTTTTTTCTGCTGTCGAGCCAATACCAGTAACAAATTCAGGTGAAGATAAAGGGAGCGTTGTATTTTCGTAGTAGCGGAAGGTATTGGCTATCACGGCGTTATTGTGACCATTAATGTCATCTAAAATATTCACTAACATGCCTATCGCATTAAGATTACCGCAGAGTGTGCCTTGGCCCGTTACCCCTGCAAAACCATAGGCGGCTAATGCCGTTGGGATTGTTTTGAACTTGTCTGCATCGGCACTATTAGATTGGGCTAGCATAGTCACAACGGCATGAAAAACTTGGTGCATACAACCACCACCCGTTTCATAGGCCAGTTTTGCTGTTGCCATTGCATCAAGTGGAACGTATTTAAGTTTCTCACCTATCGCTAATTGATATTGACCATCGGCATTCGTTGCCGCGAGAACCGATGTCCCCATGAGTGTTGCACCTGCCGCAGCGGTGCTAATACCAATAATACGGGTTAATGCTTGACGTCTATTTATGCTCATTATGTATTTCCTCTATGTAGGATTACTTCTATTTATCAAATGCTAAAGATAAATTGATGGCGTAAATTCTAAGCATGCTTGAGATAAATATTGTGATTTACGCCGGAGGATATTTGCCTTTTACATGAGCGGTAAATAGCATCACTACAATAGAATTAACCGACTTAAATTCTGCATTTTAATTAACTAAACAGATTGCAAGGTGCTCATCGTCCCGATATTTATTATATTTATGTAAATTTATGCCGAATTTCCCATGTGCTAAATGGCATTTATTCCTGTGAGTTAACGCATGTTTTTACCTAATAGCGCTGAACTTGGAGGTCGTCTCACGAAAATTAACTATTTGCTGACTTGGGTTAGCAAGATCACATTAATCATTAGTTAGTTTGCATAGACTTAACTTTGTGTTTTTATGGAGTTGAGTGGATGTTGATGCAATTGGGAGACTGCAGGTTTGATCGGGAACGAGGCATACTGATTGAGTTGTCTCGCGATGAATCTTGGCATCTTCCTCGAGCCGAGTTACAAGTACTTAATTTGCTTGTTGAGCATCAAGGTAAGTTGGTTTCTAAGCACATGCTGAAGACGGGGGATGGAAAGCATCCGCCGCTAACTGATACCTCTGTGGCCCGTGCTGTCTTTATGCTTCGCAGCTTTCTTGGACCTCAATATGAGGGCTTGATTGAAACCGTGAAAGGCCAAGGTTATTTACTTCAACCATCTAATGGGACTGAGTTTAGAGGTGTTAATTACCTCAGATTGCATACAGTGCCTTTGTGGAGTGCCTTAGTATTATTCGGGTTTATGTTAGCGTTTTCGGTGTTTTATTTGAATCATACGGATCACAGCAAGCCAACCCAAGCACTTATGACCTCAATATTACCTTTGGCTTCAGGCCAGCAAGTACGATTACACTTATTTGCTGATTCCAATACTAATAACACCTTACTCTTCGAATTAGGTGAGCGCTTAAGTGCAGGATTAATCGCCTGCGGTCAAAGTGATTGGGCTGATGTTTATGCTTCTTTGTCCCATGATAAACAAGTGCTTAATATTACTTTTCGAGGCGAAAAACTCGGTCAGTCAGTGATCCGTAATATTAAAATCAGTGATTTCACTCGACCGAAAACCTTTATCGATGCTGCTTGGCTGCAGGAGGTTAACATCTGTGGCTAAATGGCTAAAGTGGACGATTAATATTGTTATCTTGTCGGCATTGATTATGGCCTGCGGTGTGATATACAAACAGTCGGCTACCAATCAGACGATGATTTTAAATTGCAGCTCTGAATTATTCGACCGCCATTCTAGTGCCAATCCCAGCGGCAGCTCGAGTGTTAGCAGTGACGGTAAATTTTACCTACTCGTGGATGTTTTGATTGCCGCTGACAATACGCAGATCAATTATCGTTACTTTAATATTGACGGTACGAGTGCGGGCAATATTTTAATGCAAGGCAAAGTCGACAGTATTGAGGGCAATAGCATGACCTATAAAGTTACCGTTAAAACGAAAACGGAATCTGAAATTGAAAAGCAAAAAAATTGGCCAGAACATATGAAATATCTATCCTATATCAGTAGCTTACATTTTAATGACTCGGAAATGCACAATCTCAGTATCGAGGTGTTAGATATGGATGACACCAAAGATTATGCAGTGGTCCTTTTTCAGCCTAGCAATACCATTTGTGGATGCAGAATCGTAAATAGTCGAATTTAATCAGTGAATTTGAGTTTATTTCAGTTAAGATTAGTGCTCATTGATTTGTGATTACTGTGGTGAGTCTCCTGTGAGGGATTCATGAAAAGGGTGTTGTGTCTAAGATACGTGTAAAGCAAGAAGAATCCCTGTCGATTAAGTTCAGCCATCAGATGGAAAAGGGCGATAATCGGCAGCTCGATCTCTATTTCTTTTTACCTAAGGAAATGGGCATAGGCTCGCGCACGCTCAATGAAGAAGAGTACTACTACAGCTCAATAGTTGGACGTCGCTCATACTATTCAGAAGGCTTGCACTTACCTCTGGTGCAGGGGCGTTTTGCCAGTTTAAATCGCCGTACTGTTGAAGAATTCAGATTGTACCTAAATCTCTTCGCCTATCAGTTTGCGGTTGCGGTTGAAAACGATGTTAAAGAACTCAATCAAATCACAGATGTAACCCATTTTTATTTTGCCCTCGACGAATTACGCGAACAAATTGCCCAGTTGCTGAAAAAGTTTCGTCGTAACGAACCAGGTGATCCCAAATGGAAATCTTACTTTGAAAATGCTGATAACTACTTGTCTTGGTTTTGTGAGCAGCAGTTACTCAAAGTGCTCGCTTATGCCACTCGTACCAGTGATTTCAACGATATTTTAGAGCGGGTACTCACGCTCTGCCGTAATGAATGTGCCTATCGTGATGAGCATAAGTACAACTCAGCGCAAACTAAGCAAGATCCTAACCGTATCTCTAACAAGATGTTGTTGTTGCGCCGTTTAATCCAACAAGGTGTGGTACTCAAAGAAGAGTTAAAGCCTTTAGGGATTGGCCTTAAAAAGTTTACGACAGGACTGGCGACCGCGTTAGTGATGTTGGTGGTGTCTGCGTTGATAATTCAAGCTCAGGGCGCCTTTAGTGGTTTTACTATTGCGCTAGTGCTGACCTTGGCCGTGATCTACGGTTTTAGGGAAATCTTTAAGGACGATGTGCGCAATGCCATGTGGCGATTTATTCAGCGGGGTCGACCACGTTGGAGCCGCATTTTACGGGATACTACGAGTCAGGCGGTTATTGCTAAGCAGTTGGTATGGCTTGAGTTTATGCGCCAGCAAGATCTACCCGAAAAAGTCAGTGACATTCTAAAGCACAGACATAGTCAAAATAAGGTCGATGCGGAAATTCTGCACTATAAAATCGCCACTAAGGTGAATCAGAGTGAATTCCAAGCGGGATATTCGACTATTCAAGAGCAAGTGAGCTTTAGCTTAGTGCCTTTCGCCCGTTATTTAGAACGGGGTAAAGCGAAGATTTATAAGGAAGTTGAAGGCAAAATTAGTTATGAATCGGTTGAGCGGCGCTATCAAGTCAACCTGATTTTAGTGTTGCGTGATGGGCGCGAAGCCCCGCAGTATATTCGCTATAAAATCACCATGAACCGCTCGGCAATCATAGAAATTACCCAGAGTCAGTTGCCTGACTCAGTTAATGCACCCGAATCTACGATTGATGACGAGTAAAGGCTTGACCGATATTCTGATCGTTATTTTGCTTCGCCCGTTTTAGGGCGACTTCGGCATTATTCAAATATTGCTCTAATGTCTGGCCTTCTTGATAACCCGCAATACCAATACTAATACCTTCCCCTAAGCCATTACCATTGAGCTTTTCCATCATATTGAGGGCAAAGTTGTGCGCATGGGTGGCGTCTGTGTCAGGTAACATCACAATGAGCTTCCCTAGCTGCCAATGCAGAATTTGATAATTAGCTGGAATTTCAAGCAATAATTGCACTTCTATTTCTTGCTGACGATTTGCCAGTTGGTCGATATCACTCATGTGGCTTAGCATGCCCTCTGGATTGATATCCATTAACAGTAAGCTTGAGCTGAGACGGCTTGGTGGCGGCAGAGAGTTAAAGTAACGTTCTAAATCTGCCAAATTCAGCAGAATAGTACTGCGATGGGGCACAAGGTTACGCTTCTCTGTGCCTCGACCACGCTCGGCGGCTTGCTCTAAAGTGCAGACGATATAATCAATCTCACCATCAACGGCCACATGGCCCTTCAAGGTGGCTTGCAAACAATTGGAATGCGCCTGTTTAGGTGAGCATAGAATTTGCCCTTGCCACTGACCTTGCATGGCAATTTGGGCGCTGATCCTCTGCCATTGATTGCCTAAATCATTCGCGAGTAATGACGCTAAATCTTGATTTAAATCGCCATTGAGTTGCATTAACGCATCGAATACAGGATTGATTTTAATCAGTTTACCGTTAGCATCTGTGAGGGCTGTCGCGACTGTGTTATCGCATAAAAGCTCACTGAGAAAAGCATTTTGTTTGCTGCTGATTAACTCACTGATGTCCTCAAGGGTGATTAATAGATGTGGTGAGCCTCGGCTCGCCCTTGGTGCTTGGCGGATATGAACGCGTAAAGTAGGGCCATCGATACTCTCTAGACTGATTTCACCAGACCATTGACCGGTTTTATGTACCTGCTCCATTAACTCCGTGTAGGTTTTATCATCGAGGCATAAGGTACGCTGTAGGCTTCGGTCTGTCAGTTCATCTAATGGTACTAAGGTCGCTTGTGCCGCTTTAGTATTGGCACTGATGACTCTGGCATTTTCGTTGACCATCATAAAGCCGATGTCACTATTAAATAAGCCATTAGCAACATCAATACTGTATTGGCGTGAACGCTGTTGTAAGCGATACATGTGGCTGAGTAGTACAACCCAAGCGGCTAAAACCGTTAATATTAACGATGCCACAATGACAATGTTTTGCCATTGTGAGAAACGAGCAGCTATGTCTGAGTTGCGCACATAGGAGAGTAAAAAATATTCTCTGTGGGTCTCAGGTTGGGCAGTGAGTTCGATTTTAAGGTAAACATAAGTGGCTTCTTCACCGTGGAATTGTCCAAAGTTGCTCATGGACATATCGCGCCACAGGGCCGGATAACTCTGTCTTAAACTTGCTCCTAAGGTCTCTGGCATATTGCTTAGAGGGGCGAGATCGCTAGCGCCAGCATAGAGTAATCCCTGAGTATCTAGCACTAACATAGGGGACTTATTGCTCGAAAAGGCTGGTTTTATGGCCTCCAGCATTTTTACCATAGAGTTGTACGTCACCAGATAACCGATAGAACTCTGATCGGGCTTCTCGAGCCACGCCATTTGATACATATAAGGTTCAAGCATGCCGTCTATCGGAACAAATTCCAGCGGCGAGGTATAGACCTCCTTGCCACCCATGCTCCGACTTGCTCCAAGTAAGGTCGGTGGTAAGGCATCTTTATTGAAATTAGGGGGAGTTGAGAATTTATAGTTACCTTGGGGATCGTACAGTGCAATGCCGAGTAACTCAGGAATATGTTTTACTAGATCTTGCCAGTTTTCCTGCAATTTAAGTTGTTGCTTGGCGGTAGGATTGCTTAAGTATTGTTTTAGCAGTTCCCCATTGGCGAAAATTTGGGTTCGAAATTGCTGAAAAGACACTTTATCTGCGATCAATGAGCCTATGGTTTGCAGTTCACTGTATCTTTGTGTTGCCCACTCTTCTTGCAGGCGTCGTTCACCTAAAGTAATGATTAAGTGAGTTAAAATAATCATGCCAATCACCAGCATAGAAAGCTGGCTTGCAATAGCGAGTAAGCGTTGATGCGACCAATAGATCCCTTGGGTTAAAGAGAGCAGTGGCGCAGCGGGATACGTGCTTGGGTTATTCTTCAGCATGAACCGATTATGAGTGGGTGAACTGTTAATTTCGCTATGTTAACACGAAAGAATTGTTACGACAGTGCCAAGTTACTCAGCAAGATTCCTTGAGTAAAAGTTAAGACGATTCACACATGTACCACTCAGGTAATCGACAGTGTTATCTGCTTGGGTATTTCAGTCGATTTTGGCTGTATTAGAATGCCGTTTAGCCTAAGGCGCCTAATATGCGATGCTTGAATTCGCAGCCGTAGGACTCAACTTGTTCACGACAGATGTCGATATCAACACCCGCTAATCCTTCGATGGCTGAAACTTGTACCGTTTCAATATAGTGTGGCGCTAATGCGATGAAAGCATGTACGGCGGCATAGGAACCGGCGAGTTTGGGGCGACAATGTTCCATATAGGCGGCTTCATTATCCGCATTGAGGGAAATGGATAAACTATCAACGCAGTTGGCCAGTTCTGGCAAAATATTGCGCCTATGGACTAAATTACCTAAACCATCGGTATTAATACGTACTCGTCCGCCTCTTTGCTTAATTTCTTTCGCCACCGCCAGCAAGGTTGGAAGATTTAAGGTCGGTTCGCCATAGCCACAAAACACATATTCTTCGAAGTCTTTAACATCGCCAAGCAGTGGAATAATTTCTTCGGGCTTAGGTTGGTGACACAGTGCCAGTTGATATTCGTGGATCTGTTTACTGCCATTATGTTTTGGACAAAACGCGCAGCGCAGGGTGCAGCGACCCGTAATATTAAGGTAGCGACTGCGACGAATATCATAGACAAGCGTTTCAGTCGCACAGGTTTCATTTGTGCAAACTTCATCTGTTATGTGACCGTTCGCTAGGATTTCTGTGGTGACAACTTGTGGTTTATCAATATTTTGCTTGTGCAGATGCTCAGACATAATGATGGGTTTCATTTTAACGATAGCTGACGACTTAAACACAGTGTAGCGAAAGCCTGATGCGATAACTGTCAACTAGATCGCAACTTGAAAGCTCAAGCCACTCGTAGCAGACTCAAAATGACATAGATGATTAAGAGGTTATTGACTCGCACAGAGGATTAAAAAGAGAGCCTAAGCTCTCTTTTTAAGGTTCAAGACATTGATTAACTGCTTCTAGTTAACTTCCTATAGATAGTCTTTTTTATAGTCAGTGGGGACTGGCGGCTCTAAATGCTCAGGTGTAAAGTCCACTTCATGGTCTTTTTTAGGCTGCCACCACCAATGGAAGAAGCGGCTGCTAGTGCGCTTAACGTCGTCGAGTATGATGTACAGCAAGGGTACTAAAATTAGCGTCACAACGGTCGAGAACAGGATACCGAAGGCGAGGGATGTCGCCATAGGGATCACAATTTGCGCCTGCAAACTACGTTCGAGAATAATAGGCACTAAGCCGACGAAGGTGGTGAGTGACGTCAGGATGATCGCCCTAAAACGATAACAGCCTGAATCGACCGCCGCCTGCCTGACCGATTGCCCTTGCTCCCGCGCACGGTTCACAAAGTCCACCAAAATCAAGGAGTCGTTCACTACCACACCCGCTAATGCCACTATGCCGCAGAGACTTAACACGCTCATCGCGAGTCCCTGAATTAAGTGACCAAACAGGGCGCCGATAATCCCGAAGGGGATCACAGACATGATGATTAACGGCTGACTGTAGGATTTCAGTGGGATTGCCATTAGGGCATAAATGGTGAACAGCGCAAAGAAGAAGCCTTGCATCAAACCGACCATGGCATTCTGTTCATCCAAACTGCCACCGTCCAGTGCAGTTTGGATTTTAGGGTACTTGGCCTGCAATTGTGGCAGGTAATCTTTTTGGATTTCCTGTACCACTTTTGAAGGTTCAACGATGTTTTTGTTGGCATTTGCCGTGATGGTGATCGCTCGCTTACCGTCAACACGGGTAATTGAGGCGTAGGATTCGCCTTTCTCAATTTGTGCCACGGTCGAGAAGGGAACCGAGGTGCCCGTTGGCGTGCGGATCAGCATGTTTTCCAGATAACCCACAGTGCGGCGCTGCTCTAATGGGTAGCGCACCATTACCTTGATTTCTTCTTTATTACGTAAAATACGTTGGGCTTCATAACCATAGAAACCGTAACGCACTTGGCGGGCTAAATCGGAAAGCGTCAGGCCAAGGGCTTCTGCTTCTGGGCGTATCTTGAGGCGAATTTCATGGCTGCCCGATGAAAAGTTGTCGGCAATATCGTATACGCCTTCATAGCTGGCGAGTTTTTGCTTCAATTCTTTAGAGGCTGCGGACAGCTCATCGAGGTCACTTGAGGTCAGTCTGAAGGAAATATCGCCGCCAGCATCGTTGGTGCTCGCGTTAAAGCTGAGTTTTTTTACCGACAAAAGCTCGGGCAATTGTTCACGCCATGCGGCAGCAATCGTCACGCCATCGACTTCACGGTCTTCCCCTTTCGTCAGTTCGGCAAAAATGAAGGCAGAGGTACGGGAGCTCATATTGATAAAGCTGTGCTTCACCACTTGATAACCGTTATCTTTCTCCATTTTTTCGTTCATCTTGTACAGGGCTTCTTCTATGCTCTGTACCACTTTTAAGGTGTTACCTTCGGAGCTGCCTTCATCCATTTCAAGCTCAACTTGAATAAAGTCTGAGGGAATGTCAGGGAAAAATACCCAGCGCACTTTGCCACTGGCGACTAAGGCAATCGACAGAATCAATACACCGATAAAGGCCGCGACCACGTTGTATCTGTGTTTGATACAGCGCTCGAGAAAGTTGCGATAACTGTGGTGAATAAAATATTGCACTCTGTCGTTAAAATTGGCTTTTAGGTGGCCAAAGAATCCCTTTGGTGCGCCAGGTTTTTTAAACTTCATGTGCGCTAAATGCGCTGGCAGAATGAATTTAGACTCTACCAGTGAGAAGGCTAAACAGAGGATGACCACCATACCGATGGATTTCCAGATAATCCCCATAGGGCCAGAAACCATTAACATGGGAATAAATGCCGCAATTGTGGTTAAGACCCCGAAGGTCGCGGGCATCGCCACTTTTTGCGCGCCACGGATCACGTTCTCAACCGAGTGACCGTGGCGTTCGACCTCTGTGTAGGCACTCTCACCGATGACAATGGCATCATCCACCACTATTCCGAGCACTAAGATAAAGGCGAATAGGGTCAACATGTTGATCGTCATGGAGAAAGGTTCGAGCGGCATGACCAACATAGTGCCGAGGAAACACACGGGTATCCCCATCATGACCCAAAATGCTAACTTCAGATCGAGGAACATGGCTAAGATGATAAACACCAACAAGGCACCGTAAAACATGTTCGACATCATCATGTCTAAGCGGCCCTGGAGATAGTGGGTCATATCACCCCAAGTATCGAGTTGAGCGTTAGCTGGCAGTGTGGCGCGGCGCTGCTCTACGTACTGTTTAACTTGGTCTGCAATGTCTAAGGCGTTTTGATCATCAATGCTGGTGACTTCAATAATCGCAGCGGGTTTGCCGTTAAAGCGGGTATATTCCAAACGTTCTTCAAAATCATCTTTGATGGTCGCCACTTGTGGCAGCATCACACGGCTACCGTCTGCGCGAGTTGTGACGACTATATTGGCAAAGTCATCGCCCGTGTAGGCTTGGCCTTTGGTGCGCAATAGAATATCGCCATCTTGAGCACGAATAGAGCCACCTGGTAAGTCTAAGGAGGAGTTTTGCACTGCTAATGCGACTTGTGAGAAGGTCAAGCCGTACTCTCGTAACTTATTCTCAGAAACTTCAATACCGATTTCATAATCGCGCACCCCTGTGACTTTCGCACGGGTTACCGCGGGGAGTTGGGTTAAATCGTCACGAACCGATTTAGCCAATTCTTTCATATCATGGAGTGTCATATCGCCATAAACAGACACCCAAATGACGTTATTCTCAGGTTTGATTTGAGAGATATTCGGTTTTTCGATGTTCACTGGGAAGGTTGAAATTGCATCTAACCGCAGTTTGGCTTCATCGAGAATGGTCTGCACTTCGTAACCGTCTTCAACTTCAACGGTAATCGAGCCAACGCCTTCGCTAGCCACAGAAGTCACTTTCTTGATGCCGTTGATATCTTGGATGGCTTCTTCAATCTTGATGTTGATGCCTTCTTCGATTTCCTGTGGCGCCGCACCTGGATAGGCGACGGAAATATTTAATAAATTGAGTTCGAAAGAAGGAAAAACCTCTTTATTAATCAAAATACTGCTGAACAGGCCGCCGATGAGTAGAACACACATTAATAAGTTCGCGGCCACACTGTTGCGGGCGAACCAAGCTAAGATCCCTTTTTGAGTGTCCATTATTTAACTCCAGCGGCCGCAAGACTCGATTCAGGAGTATTTTCTTTTGGTGTCTCAGTAGGCAATGCCGCTTCACCTAAGATTTTGACCATTTGCCCATTTGCCATACTGTTGAAGTGGGTCGTAGCGACGCGTTCGCCCGTTTTTAGACTGTCTTTGATGAACACATTTTCTAAATCACTACGAACTACATTTACTTGGCGCATTTCAATGATATTTTTGTCGTTGACTAGCGCGACTTGGTCGTTACGAACCACATGGCGGGGCAATTTGACTATGCCATCGACAGTGCGACCTTTGATGACTGCATTGACGAAGCTGCCGTATTTAAGTGGTAAGCTACCTGACACTTTATTCGCGCGCAGATAGGGATCTTTGATTTCTGCGACTAAATACACCATGCGATTTTCGGCATCGATAACACCTTCACTGCGGATAATATTGCCTTCCCAAGTATTTTCTTTGCCCGCCAAAGAGGCGCTAAGCGTGACTTGGGTATCGGGATTGTCGACAGACTCTAAATAGGCTAAATCATCATTAGAAATGGGTAAGCGGATTTCGGCAACGCTAGTATCGTAGAGCTCACCTAGATTAGTGCCTAAGCTAACGTATTGCCCTAAATCGACATTTCTAACTTTGATTATGCCATCAAAGGGCGCGCGAATAACTGTGCGCTCAAGGTTACGTTGGGCACGCGCCAGTGCTGCCTGCGCATATTTTACGTTAGCTTGTTCTTTTTTGAGTTGCGGGATACGTAGACCTAACTCAGGGGGCAAGCCCTTGTCGTAGCCTTTGAATTCGATTTTAGCGACTTCACCACGGGCTATTTCTTCGTTCAGTGCGGCGGTGGCTTGGGCCAGCGTCGCTTCGGCTTGCATTAAGTCAGCCTCGTAATCTGAGGGCTCGATTTGTGCTAATTGGTCGCCTTTCTTGACTATGCCACCTGCAACAAAATGAGGGGAGATAGTGAGCATTCTGCCTTGAACTTCGGTCACGAGTTGGGTTTTATACTTTGGGGTAACCACGCCGTAGGAAGGTAAGTTTAGCGATACTGTTTGCTGAGTCACTTGCGTGACATCAACGATAGGAATGGGCATCTCTTCAGGTTTTTGTTCTGGCGCCTCCTTCGTTTGCATTAATAAGGCTGCGCCAAAGACAAACAGCAGCAGAATAAGAAAAGGAGACAGTCTCCTCAGTAGGGTCTTCATCATATAATGGTTAAATCCATGCTAATCGCGTAATGGGGTTAAAGTAGCAGAGTCGGCCACGCCAATAAATTTATTTTTGTAAATTAAATGTTTCTAAAAGTGATGCCGTGACAGATATGCGCATCGTGCATCGATATTTGGGCGAAAATTAGAGCAGAAAGGTGATGAAAGGTTCATTTAGGTGATTGGAATATATTGAAATAAGAATGAATACGCATTGGGGTTAACCGCTCTAAATCCGCCGCATTTCATTCTATATAATTAAACATAGCAGGATATTTTTAGTAAAATCACCCACGTAAGTTATATTTTGGTAATAAAAAAGCCGCATATAGCGGCTTTAGTTTGGTAAGTTTAAGCGGGTGTTACTTTTTCTTACGGGCGATTTTACTCGCTTTCTTTGCCGCTTCTTTCTTGCTCGTTTTCTTCGCAGCTTCTTTCGCTTTCACTTTGGCTTTTTTCTTACCCGGTGTGCGCGCTTCTTTATTCTTTGGACGTAGCTCTTCGATCACGCGGCGTTTCAACGGTTGCTCGATATAACGCTCGATTTTACCAACGATACGCATGTCGTGGGCTTCGGCAAGCGAAATCGCGGTACCTTTTGCGCCAGCGCGGCCAGTACGGCCAATGCGGTGGATATAAGTGTCGGCAGAACGTGGCATATCGAAGTTGATCACATGAGTGATATCGTCGATATCGATACCGCGTGCAGCCACATCGGTCGCCAACAGGACATTGACTTCACCTTTAGTAAAGCGACTCAAGGCTTGGAAGCGTTTCTTCTGTTCCATATCGCCACGCATAAAGGCGCAAGGAATACCGACTTTAAGTAACTGGCCTTCTAGGCTAGAAACGATGTCGCGGGTTTTCACAAATACGATAGTCCGTTTGACATCTTCTTGGCGTAGCAGATGACACAACAGCGCAAATTTATGCTCTTTATCATCGGCTAAGTGGATCCATTGGTGGATCTTGGCTTTTTCACTGCGAGGGGCTTCAACATCGATTTCAATCGGGTCGTTTAACACTTCACGGGCAAAACGTTGTACACCGCCGCCTTCTAAGGTGGCAGAGAACAGCATGTTCTGTTTGCGGCCTTGGGCCTCAATAGCAATGGCTTGCACCACAGAAGAGAAGCCCATGTCTAACATGCGATCGGCTTCGTCGATAATTAAGATATCGACTTCTTGGGCGTTGAAATTGCCTTTGTCTAAATATTCCATCAGGCGGCCTGGGGTCGCGACCAGAATATCGACGTTGCCTGCTAAGGCTTCTTCCTGTGGTCCATAAGGAACGCCGCCAGTAACGATAGCAATATCTAAACCTTGGCCTGTGGCTAGGTGACTCGCATAACGGTGGATTTGGCTAGCTAACTCACGGGTTGGCGTGAGGATTAGCACCCTTGCTTGTCCCGCAAAACGACGGGGGAAGTCGATCAAATGTTGTAGCGATGGCAGTAAAAAGCTCGCTGTTTTACCTGTTCCTGTCGGGGCGCGCGCAAGAATATCTCTTTGCTCTAAGGCGTAAGGAATCGTTTCTTGCTGAATCGTAGTGGGTGAATGATGCCCCATGGCATTAAGCGACTCTAATAAGCTAGGGTCAAGCTGGAAATCTTCAAATTGCATGCGCAGCGTCTCGACGGATAATAGCGAAGCATTATAAAGGTTATGGCGGTTAACTTAAATAACTTATCTAGATCTCCTGTGTTTATCTTCTGTGTCAGTAAAGTTTTATGGTAATTGGCATAAGTTAATTACTTTTAGGTCAATGTATTAGCATTTAATTTGTGAGAAATTGGACCTTTCGTTAAATTTGCCAAACTTAGCGAGCTTTACTTAATGTGTCAGGATTGGACTCGATATCAGTATTTAAGGTAAAAATCTCGAACCAATTGCACCATGGTTTGTGTGTATTGGCCTGAACTTTCACGAATAGTGATATCACTGAGCTTTGGAGCCATTTGTGGATGAGTCTTGTGGGCGAGCACGCAGAGTACTCGATTAGCGCTTTTCCCTACAATGCTGATAAGGTTGGTTATTTCAATCAAATTGAGCTGAGAGTGCGTTAGTATTTCGTCGAAACGCGCCATACTCTGCATTGGTAATATGAGGCTTGCTTTTCCTTGTGGTGCTAGGCACACATGAATGGCATCGAGTAGTGCGGTAAAGCTTAAGCTATCTGTGTGGCGGGCCATAGCGCGCTGGGATTGTATCGCTTGCGTGCCTTGCTCAAAATAGGGGGGATTACAAATTATGTGATCAAAATACTCTTGATACTCAGTTTGTTGGCAAAAGTCTTGGATGCTGCAATTAACTAAGGTCAGTCGATTAGCCCAAGGACTATTGTGGAAGTTATGTTGGCAAGCATGGGCGGCATTGGTGTCTAATTCGACACTGGTGATATGTGCTTGACTGCGCTGAGCTGCCATTAAACTGAGTAAGCCGCTGCCTGCGCCTATATCTAAGATTGATTTCGCGGTGGTCAGTTGTGCCCATGCCCCAAGGACGACGCTGTCTGTGCCTACGGCCATGCCGCAATTCATGTCATCGATATGAAATTGTTTAAAAGTGAATGCCATGGGGAGTTAATTTTGCCGTTCTAAAGTGATTTAGGCCCAATATTGGGCGCGCAATATTCTAATTCTAGCCCTCGTTTTTAGCTAATGTTTTTAAACAGTCGCATCTGTCCTAGCTGTATGAATTTGTGTCGCCAAATCATTTACTATTTTACGTGGTAATACTAATTTCACTTAATTAACGCTTTAATTTATTGCCTTAGAAACCTTTTATTAGCAGTTAATTAGCATTATTTAGCTTTTTTTGCCTGAACGGACTTGTTGTCTTGTATTGATGCTTTAAGTCTGGTATTAGTTTCGCCCCCATTTTTAATCACTTTTAAGATTAACGGATAGGTAAACGAGTTTGTTGGTGAATTAGTCGTCAGTTAGGCTACATAAACGTTCGCCATCGTTTATAAACTCGGCAGATATCGAACATATTTACCACGGAATTGTGTAAACATAGATTTGCACTCCGGATGGGCTTTGTTTTAGCTATGGCTAATCGACACATAATCACTTAAGTTTGTAAAAAAACAATAAGACAAGATGGGGCTTCCAGTGCAAGACAATCAGATGAGTATCGGAGATACATTAGGCTTAGGTTTTATGACCTTTGCGTTCTTTTTAGGTGCGGGAAACCTAATTTTTCCACCATTCGCGGGTATGTTAGCGGGCGAAAATATGCCCCTCGCCATGTTGGGTTTTTTGATTACCGCCGTAGGTTTACCTTTAGTTGGACTGATTGCTGTCGCTAAGGCTCAAGGTAAGGTTATGGCTATGCTGCCAGTATTTGCAGCAACGATATTGGCCGTCGCGATTTACATTATTATCGGCCCTGCTTTTGCTGCGCCGCGTACGGGATTAGTGGCTTACGAGATTGGCGCTAAGCCATTTATCGATGACACTACGGCAACGTTTTTGCTGGGCAGTTTGGAATTAAACCTGACGCAACTGCTATACACATTAGGTTTCTTCGCTGTCACTATGTTGCTGGCGCTTTTCCCTGGTAAGTTGCTCGATAGCGTAGGTAAAGTATTAACGCCTATTTTATTGATTTTGTTGGTCGGATTAGCCGTTTCAGTGCTGTTTTTACCTGTATCCGAAGTGGGCCAAGCAATGGGGGATTACCAACAGCATCCGCTGACCAAAGGTATTTTAGAAGGCTATAACACTATGGATACGTTAGCATCCTTGATGTTTGGTATGTTGATTATTGATATCCTGCGTAAAAAGGGCATTGACCAACCCAGTGATCAAACTAAGTATCTAATCCGTGCAGCCTTTATTGCCGCCGCTGGTTTAACTTTTGTGTATGTGTCCTTGTTCTTTTTAGGTGCAACCGCCGGCGATATCGCTATCGGCACTAAAAATGGCGGCGAAATATTAACAAATTACGTGACCCGCGAGTTTGGGGAACTAGGCTCAGTCTTGTTGTCATCAGTCGTGACTTTAGCTTGTTTAACCACTGCGGTTGGGCTGGTGAGTGCGTGTTCTGAGTTCTTTAATGAGCTGATGCCTAAACTGTCTTACCGTTTCCTGGTGATCTTTTTAAGCTTGATATGCGCTGTGATTGCGAACGTGGGCCTAAGTCAGTTGATTGCTATTAGTATTCCCGTATTAATGACGATTTATCCTGTGGCTATTGCTCTTGTGGTTGTGACTTTCCTGACCGCTTATTTTGCGAATCCACAGTTTGCACATCGTGCAGTACTGAGCGTGGCACTGTTTTTCGGCATCTTCGATGGTCTTAAAGTGGCAGCGAAAAGTTTGACTGACGCTGATGGTCAAGCCATGAATGGCTTAGCACAGGTTTTTATCCATATAGTGAATGTTATGTCTCCAGTGTTATCTAAGCTGCCACTCTATGAAGAAGGTATGGCTTGGTTATTGCCGACCATTGCGACGATTGCACTGTGTTTAGTATTCGGTCGTGGCCGTGGTCAAACGGCTGCAGCCTAGGCTTTGCATTCTAGTTCTCGTCTTTATGCTTAACTCAGTTAAGCTTATGCAGGCTTAGACATATTTAAATTAATATCAACGGCGTATCATTTGATTACGCCGTTTTTTTATGGAGTATTTGTGCCTAAAACCTATATGCCAGATCCACTTATCGATGCTTTTCTTGATGATCTTTGGTCAAGCAAGGGACTGAGTGATAACACGCTATCGGCCTATCGTACCGATCTACGCCATTTTGATCGTTATCAAGGTCAGCAAGGCGTGACGTTACTCGCGGTTTCTCAGGCCGATGTTAGGGCATATCTGGCCTTTAGAGTTGAGCAGAATTTTGCGCGTACCAGTAGCGCTCGGCTGCTCAGCAGCTTACGGCGTTTCTATACTTATTTGGTGCAGACTAAGCAAATTTCAGCCGATCCTATGGCCTTAGTCGAGTCGCCTAAGTTAACGCGTCATTTGCCGGATTCTCTGAGTGAGTCGCAGGTTGACCGTTTACTGTCTGAGCCCAATGTGGATGATGCCGTCGAATGCCGTGACAAGGCAATGCTAGAGCTTTTGTATGCAACTGGCCTCAGGGTGAGTGAACTTGTCGGCTTGACCATGGAGCAAATGAGTTTGCGCCAAGGCTTAGTACGTATTGTGGGCAAGGGTGGCAAAGAGCGTCTTGTGCCGCTGGGGGAATTGGCTATTACCGAAGTGGAGGGCTACATGAAATTTGCTCGCCAAGAGTTGCTCGGTAATAAACAATCTGATGTGGTATTTCCGTCGAAACGCGGGCAGATGATGACGCGGCAAACTTTTTGGCATCGGATTAAACTTTATGCTCTGCGTGCGGGGATTGAAACTGCATTATCACCGCACACTTTACGACATGCTTTTGCCACTCATTTGCTCAATCACGGTGCCGATCTGCGGGTTGTCCAACTGTTATTAGGTCACAGCGACTTGTCGACGACACAGATTTATACCCATGTCGCACGGGCAAGATTGCAGGAATTGCATCAACAGCATCATCCTAGAGGCTAAAAAAGGATTTAGTTACAGCATAAATTTGCTTTCCGCGCGGCTTGTCTGTAACTTTTTGCCCCTATACAGGGTCTATTGAATATCTCGAGTTAGAACGGCCCCAATATCTCGTTGTAGCGACACAATTTATAGGATGTCCCATGAAGTTGACCCCAGCATTATCCTTAGTTTTTGCCCTCCTAGTTGCACCACTTGCCAGCGCTGCCACTGCGACGTCTCCCGATACCGCTGCGATTAAGCAAAAACTCGGTGAGATGTTAGATGTTGAAGTCATTTCTATGCAGGACTCACCAATTGAGGGCTTGTATCAAGCCATGACTAACCGCGGCGTGCTCTATATTAGCCGTGATGGTTCAAAACTATTCCACGGTAGTGTGTATGATATCGATAAGGGCATGAAAAACTTAACCGAAGCCGCATTAGCGGGTCCGCGTTTAGAAATGATGAAGCCGCTTGAAGAGAATATGCTTGTCTATAAAGCGAAAAACGAAAAACACGTGGTCACTGTATTTACCGATGTTAGCTGTGGATATTGCCGTAAACTGCATAGCCAAATGTCTGACTACAATAAACTTGGTATCACAGTGCGTTACTTAGCTTTCCCGCGAGCGGGTGTGCCGTCAGCTAATGCCGACGAGATGCAAGCTATCTGGTGTGCTAAAGATCCATTAAAAGCTATGACTGATGCTAAAGCGGGCAGCAAAGTTGCCGCGGCAACATGTGATGCTAAAATTGCTGAGCAATATGCTTTAGGCACAACCTTTGGTGTTAATGGTACGCCTGCAATCGTATTAGAAGATGGCAATATGATCCCTGGTTATCAACCGCCTGAAGACTTATTACGCACCTTAGAGGCACGTCAGTAACAGCCTAAAATGTAAAATTTATCCCACGAAAGGTGAGCTTAAGGCTCACCTTTTTGTTATCTTATTGCCACGATTTCATGAGAGTTTGAGTCCCTTGATCCATAAGATAGTCCGTCGCCCAACCGTTGATGATAGCCATTTACCCGCTCATCTTTCGCCGCTATTGAAACAGCTTTACGCTCGCCGTGGTGCGCTAACCCACGAATGCGAGCTTGTCCTTAAGGGTCTATTAAGACCTGAAACCATGAAAGGCTTACCCGAAGCCGCGGCGCTTATCGCCGATGCAATGCAGGCGAATAATTCGATTTTGATCGTGGGTGACTTTGACGCCGACGGCGCCACATCGACCAGTGTGTGTATGTTGGCGCTGCGGATGATGGGCGCGGTGAAAGTGGATTATTTGATCCCCAATCGCTTCGATTACGGCTACGGCTTAAGCCCTGAAATTGTTGCAGTTGCGGCCTCCAAACAGGCTGAGCTACTCATCACAGTTGATAATGGCATTTCATCAATTGACGGTGTTGCGGCGGCCAAAGCCTTTGGTATGCAAGTGGTGATTACCGACCATCATTTACCCGGACATGAGTTACCAGCTGCCGATGCGATAGTGAACCCTAACCAACCTGGCTGTCCATTTGCCAGTAAATCGATAGCGGGTGTCGGCGTGGCCTTTTATTTGATGACCGCATTAAGGGCTGAATTACGGACGCGAAACTGGTATCAAACCCATGGTATTGCTGAGCCTAATTTAGGCACACTACTCGATATTGTTGCCCTTGGCACTGTTGCCGATGTGGTGTCACTCGATGCCAATAATCGTATTTTGGTTGAAGCAGGTTTACAGCGCGTGCGAGCCGGGCGTTGCCGTGTAGGGATTACTGCGTTGCTTGAAGTGGCGAAGCGAAATCCGGCGCGCATTGTCGCATCTGACTTTGGTTTTGCCGTGGGCCCTAGACTGAATGCCGCAGGGCGACTAGATGAAATGGCACTTGGGGTTGAAACCTTACTCTGCGAAGACATGATGTATGCGCGGCGTATGGCGGCAGAGCTTGACGGATTGAATCAAGAACGCCGTGAGCTGGAAGTCGGCATGCAGCAGGAAGCCTTAAAAAGCCTAGAGCACTTAAAGCTTAACGAAGCCGTGTTGCCTTGGGGGATAGCCTTATTTCAAGAGGATTGGCATCAAGGCGTGATCGGGATTTTGGCCTCGCGCATTAAAGACAAATACCATAGACCCGTGATTGCCTTTGCCGATGCAGGCAATGGTGAAATTAAAGGCTCGGCGCGTTCGATCAAAGGCTTGCATATGCGCGACTTATTGGAGTTAGTGAACACTCGCCATCCGGGACTGATTATCAAATTTGGTGGTCATGCAATGGCGGCGGGTTTATCGCTCAAAGCGGGCAGTTTTGCGACATTTGCTAAAGCCTATGATGATGCGGTGCGTGAGCAGCTTAAACCTGAGTTGTTAACGGGCGAGCTTTGGTCCGATGGCGAACTCACTCCTGCAGAGTTGAATCTTGAAATGGCTCAGTTATTGCGTAATGCGGGGCCTTGGGGACAAGCTTTCGAAGAGCCGTTATTCGATGGTTACTTTACGATAGTGCAACAACGTCTTGTCGGTGAGCGCCACCTTAAGCTCGTACTCGAAACCCAATGCGGCACTGTGATGCTCGATGCCATTGCCTTTAATGTGGATTTGCACACTTGGCCAGATGCGACGATTAATCATGCCCGTGTTGTGTATAAACTCGATGTGAATGAGTATCGCGGCAATTTTTCGCTGCAACTTATGGTTGAGCAAATCGAAGCTATGTAAGATGACAAGGAGTGAAGTTGAAATCATTATCCGATAAAAAAATCCGCCAGCTACTTAAGCGTTTTGCTTGGATATATGTTGTCTGCTTAAGCATACCGTTTATCTCAACTTTACTCACCACTAAGGCTCAGGGGCAAATGCTACTTATGGGGATTTGGCCCGCAGCCTCCTTGTTTTACTTTCTCGCTTACCGTTATTTAGCTAAATCCTTTAAGTATGAAATCAATCGCCATTTAGCCTTTAGTTATCATGGCGGTGGCACTTTAGCGGGGGCTTTGTATTCGTTAGCTAAAGTGGTGTTATTAGCGATGGCATTTATGATATTTATGAGTGCCAATAACACCTGAACTGACGTTAACGGAAAATTTCGGAGAAAGGAAAATGCAGCAGGAAACAGGATACAGAGTCAGTACAGATCAAGCTGAAATGAATCTTGAGGTTATTCATGGCTTTATTAGTAATAGCTATTGGGCGCAGGGCATGCCAAAGGCGCTGCTACAAAAAGCGTTAGCCAATAGCCTGTGTTTTGGGGTATTTGATAAGGACAATCAACAAGTGGCTTTTGGCCGCTTAATCACAGATAAAGCCACTTTTGCCTATCTTGCCGATGTGTTTGTACTTGAGTCGCACCGCGGCTTAGGTTTAAGTAAGTTGATGATAACAGCGATTCTTGAACATCCTGAATTACAAGGTTTAAGACGGATAATGTTAGCCACCCGCGATGCCCATGGACTCTACGCCCAGTTTGGATTTAAAGCGGTCGATACCCCTGAAATGCTAATGCAAATTAGGCCTGCTAAGCCTTATCAATGCCTTAGTTAACATCAAAAAAAATAGCCAGCAAATGCTGGCTATTTTTTTGCGTTAGCTTTGATGTCTGTTGATGAGTTAAGCCTTAAGCGGCTTTGGTCGCGGCGGTCTCTTCATCGCTGTGGCGAATTAAGTAATCAAATGCGCCCAGTGATGCGGTCGCGCCGCTGCCCATGGCAATGATAATTTGCTTGAAGGGTGAGTTAGTGACATCACCTGCGGCAAAAATACCTGGGACTGAGGTTTGTCCGCGCTCATCGACTATGATCTCGCCCCTTGGGGTTAAATCGATAGTGCCCTTTAACCATTCCGCATTCGGTACTAGCCCAATCTGCACAAAGATACCTGCAAGTGCGACATGGTGACTCTCGCCAGTGGCTCTGTCTGTGTAGTTCAGGCCATTAACCCGAGTACCATCGCCAGTCACTTCAGTGGTCATGGCTTGGGTAATGATTTTAATGTTACCCATAGAAGCCGCTTTACGTTGCAGTACATCGTCAGCGCGCAGGGTTTTATCAAATTCCAGCACAGTCACATGTTCTACTATGTTCGCAAGATCGATAGCCGCTTCGATACCTGAGTTACCGCCGCCGATCACCGCCACACGCTTGCCCTTAAATAACGGGCCATCACAATGTGGGCAGTATGCGACGCCTTTGCCGCGGTATTCTTTCTCGCCGGGGACGTTCATTTCACGCCAGCGGGCACCTGTGGCTAACAATACGGTACGGCTACGTAATTTAGCGCCGCTTGCCAGTTCAAGCTCGAACAAGCCATCTGTTGATAACGACACAGCTTTTTGGTTGTCCATGATGTCGACTTCGTAGTCTCGTACATGGGCTTCAAGGTTTGCCACTAGTTTTGGACCTTCGGTCGCTTTGACCGAAATAAAGTTCTCGATACCGACGGTTTCAGCGACTTGTCCGCCAAACTTGTCTGCAACAATACCGGTGCGAAGTCCTTTACGTGCTGCATAAATGGCTGCTGCTGCGCCGGCTGGGCCGCCGCCGACGACTAAGACTTCGAATGGCGCTTTTTCATTAATTTCATCGGCCTTACGGCTTGCGGCATTGGTATCCAGTTTATTGAGGATCTCGCCAATGCTGATACGGCCGGCTGCAAACACTTCGCCATTTAAGTAGACAGAAGGCACAGCCATAATGTTTTTGCTGGTCACTTCTTCTTGGAACAGGGCACCGTCGATCATCACGTTGGTGATATTCGGGTTAATGGCCGCCATCATGTTCAGTGCCTGTACTACGTCTGGGCAGTTTTGGCAGGTCAGTGAGACGTAAGTTTCAAAGGCATATTTGCCTGGCAGATTGCGGATCTGCTCAATAATATCATCGCTGAGTTTGATTGGGTGTCCACCCGTGTGCAGTAATGCCAGCACGAGTGAGGTAAATTCGTGACCCATAGGCAGACCAGCAAAGCTGATTTGCGTATTAAGCTCTGGGTTAATCACTGTCATCGCCGGGATGCGTTCGCCCTGAACTTCTTTCAGGCTCACCAGAGAAGATAGGCTGACAATGTCTTGCGCTAAGCTTTTTAATTCTTGAGACTTTCTACTTTCATCTGCAGACACGACAAGTTCAACTGGTCTCTTGAGGTTTTGCAGGTAGGTTTGCAGTTGATTTTTTAAATTCGCATCTAACATGTGATGACTCCAAAATCGCTTAAAAGGGAGAAATAAGGGGGCCAGTCTAGGCCCTTGCAGGGGCGGGCTTAATCCTTTGCTGCGTGGCGCTACAACTGTGTTGGCTGTAACGCCAATCAGCTTGGGACGCTAGACTGGCGGGGTTGACGCTTTGCAGGCTAAATTAGATTTTGCCAACGAGGTCTAAAGACGGTGCTAATGTTTCGTCACCTGGTTGCCATTTAGCTGGGCAAACTTCGCCATCGTGAGTAGCAACATATTGAGCTGCTTGAATTTTACGAACTAGCTCTTGAGCGCTACGGCCGATGCCTAAATCGTGAACTTCGCTGACCTTGATTTGGCCTTCTGGGTTAATCACGAAAGTACCACGCAGTGCTAAACCGTCTTCTTCAATCATCACGCCGAAGTTACGGCTGATAGTGCCTGTTGGGTCAGCCAGCATTGGGAAGTTGATCTTCTTGATGGTGTCTGACGTGTCATGCCATGCTTTGTGAGTGAAGTGTGTGTCAGTTGATACTGAGTAAACTTCAACGCCCATTCCTTGCAGTTTTTCGTAGTGATCAGCCATGTCGCCTAATTCAGTTGGGCAAACAAAGGTAAAATCTGCTGGGTAGAAGAAGACAACAGACCATTTACCTAACAGGTCTTGTTCAGTTACTGGAACGAACTCACCATTGTGGAATGCAGTGGCTTTGAATGGTTTGATTGTGCTGTTGATAATTGATTGAGTCATTTTATGCTTCCATTTAGTTGATGATGGCTTAAGTTCATAACGAGGACATTTGCTTGCGTCCTGTCGATGTGAAGCATATTACCGACTCTATTAAAATTAATATAACGGATAAAAACTATTATCCTAATCGGTTTAGTCGAATGATGATGCGATTAGGTCGGACTCAATCAGTTTTTCTACGACGGCTGCGGGTTTGGCGTGATTGGGTGTAGTCAGGGTTTAGCCAGCTGGTTTTTGTTGATTGAGATAAGATAAATTTCGAGCATAAAAAAGGGATATCAATGATATCCCTTAAAGTGTAAATACAATTAAAACAAGATACTGAGGTTCTAGGTTCTAGGTTCTAGGTTCTAGGTTCTAGTTCTGTGCTTTGGGTTGAGTTAACCAAGTGCTGAGTAAGCGCACGCCGTAACCTGTTGCGCCCGCAGGCACAACAGCGGTATCAGTGGCGGTTAAGGCATTGCCCGCGATATCTAAATGTGCCCAAGGCTGTTCGCCCGCAAAGCGTTTTAAGAACATGGCCGCAGAGGAAGCGCCTGCGCTGCCTTCTTTACCTGTGTTTGTGAGATCCGCGATAGTGGATTTAAGCTCATCCGCATAGGCTTGATCTAACGGTAAGCGCCAGACCTTTTCGCCAACCTGTTGACCTGCATAAGTTAGCTGCTGCACTAAAGGCTCAGAATCGGTAAACAAGCCAGCATAAACATTGCCTAACGCACTCACTTTTGAGCCAGTCAGTGTCGCAACATCGATAATCACCGATGGCTTATAATTTTCTCTGGCATACCAGAGGCCATCGGCCAGCACTAGGCGACCTTCGGCATCGGTATTGAGCACTTCAACGGTGAGACCTTGGGCGGTTTTAATCACATCACCTGGGATCATTGCATGACCCGATACCATGTTCTCCGCCATTGGCATAATTGCTACTACGTTGACTGGCGCTTTTTGAATCGCCATGGCTTTAATAGTGCCAAGCACTGTGGCTGCACCTGCCATGTCTGACTTCATCCGTGCGATAGAAGTGCCCGTCGCCTTAATATTGTAACCACCCGAGTCGAAGGTGATGCCTTTACCGACCAGTGCGATTGGCGCGTCTTTGCTACCAGGCCAATGGGCGACCACTAACTTAGGTGGGCGCTCGCTGCCTTTACCTACAGCAGCTAAGGCGCCTAGTTGTAGACGTTCGATATCTTTGGCTTCTAATACCGTGACTTTAACGCCGAGGGATTTGAGTTTTCTGGCTTCGTTAGCAAAGCTGTCGGGATACATAATGTCTGCAGGTGCGTTTGTCAGATCGCGCGCTAAAAACACACCCGCTTCAACCGCTTGCAGATTTTTATGGTGTTTTTGGTTGCGACTTAAATCATCGACAGCGATTTGGTAATTCTTCTCGGCACGGGGGCTCGCTTTGAACTGAGTGTAGCGATAACTGCGTAGTTCAATTCCGTGGGCAAGCTCAGAGGCAAATAGCGGCGCGGCCGTTAAGCCTTGGGTGAGTACACGCACTGTGGCTTGGGGAACCGTATCGAGTTTGGCCGCAACATTGCCACCGATGGTATTAATGTCGCCGGGCGTTAAGTTTTTTGCATCGCCAATGCCGACCAGTAAGACCCGTTTAGCATCAATTTCGCTGGGTACCAAAATCTCGAGGATTTCCCCCCGTTTGCCGGAAAAAATATTATCCGCCGTTGCTAGGTTTAATTGATCTTGGGTCGACTGAGGTAAAAAGTCGATCCCATAGGTAGTGGAGTCAGCACTTTGGAATAGCACTAATGTATCTGAATTCAGTGAGCTACGAGTGTCAAAACTAAAACTTTCGGCGTTAGCATTGAGAGAGTTAAGGCACGCCAGAGCCATAACGCTTAACATCAATTTATTATTATTTTTCATGGTGACAGCTCATATCATGGAAGTGTGAGAAGAATATCAAAGCTCAGCCTTAGGGTTAACTAATTTACGCTATTTTGCTGATATTAGTATTAAATCCAAGGCCCAAAGCGTGTCAATGATCGATCAAGGGCAAAACCCAATTGTTGCGATAAAGATTGAGCACTACTTTTAAGGGCCGAGGTGCCTAAAAGCTGTGGCGATTGGCTCGCAAAAATCACCCAATTCCCGCCGCCTGTGAGACAAGCGTTCACATGGGCAAAGTGTTGTTGTAAGTCGGCTAACAACTCGCGATTTTGGCTATGCTCTTTCCAGCAGTTCAGCACTAAATACCCATTGGGTTTGATGAGGTTAGTGCACTGCTCAAGGAATATTGGCGAAAGCTGCCCTGTTTCAACGCCTTTGGCTGTATAAATATCGGCAAAAATTACATCCACTTTTTTATGATCGCCAGCAGCTAAAAAGGCAATAGCATCATTATTGATAAGATTGAGCTTTTTACCTATCGGCAGCTGAAAATAGCGCTTAGCTAACTCAATCACCGCGGGGCGTAATTCCACCGCTGTTAACTTTATTGCCGCGTCGAAATTGCGCAGTGAGTGAATAATCGAGCCGCCGCCTAAACCTAAAACAATAGCGCTCTTGGGCTTACAAAACAGTAAAACCAACAACATGGCTTGCACATAAGTGTGCTGGGGAATATGGGGCGCCGCCTTGAGGATCTTACTCTGCTCATCGTTATCCCCAAAGGACAGGATCCGTGAGTCGTCGTAATCGATTACACGAATCGGGCCTAGTGCGTCTTGGGTTTCATGTAAGAGGGTAGAATCGGCCATATTGGATTAATTACTCGGTTTAGCTGTTTGGCTTGTTTGCATGGGCTATAACTGCTCGCGCAAAAAAGTTAGAATTCAGACAGTTTTAGTTAATTGAGCCGCTATTATGACAAATCAAATCCTGCTTGCCTGTATTTATCTTGCAGTGTTTATCTTTTTACAGCGTGCCTTAACCCATTGGGTTAGAAAACTCGCGCAAATGAAGCAAGTGAGTGTTGCACGGACCAGTTTAGTGACCCGTTTTATTTCCTATGTGATGTTTTTTATTACTCTGTCATTGATGGCGGTCTCGCTCGGACTGGGCTATCAGGATGTGTCGCTATTTGTGTCATCTGCCTTTGCGGTGATGGGCGTTGCATTGGTTGCTCAATGGTCGATATTGAGTAATTTAACTGCTGGCGTGCTGATCTTTTTCGTGTTTCCCTACCGTATCGGCGAGCGCATTCGGGTGGTTGATAAGGATGAAGATATTAGCGGCGTGATCATCGAAATCGCTTTATTCCATGTGCTTATTCACCGCGACAATGGCGATACCATTACTTATCCCAATAACCTCATGCTGCAAAAGGCAGTGTTAAAGCTCGCCGATCAGACTCCCTTAGCCGAACGTCAGGCCTTACTCGAAGGCAAAAAGAAGTTTGATCCTGAGTAGTTTGGATTGTTGCGCAGCGCTACATTGATTACCAAACTGTGCTGTGCTGTGCTGAGCGTTCGTGGGCGTGTCTGAGTCGTTTGGCAGGCTTATAGGGTCTATTAACCAATCGCGGCGCACGATGAGATGAATGAAATAGCTCTTGCCGTTCTAGCCATTCAACTCAGACTTAACCGATAGCGCTTGAGTACCAGATTCTCAACAACCCAATACAGGCCTGATAGGGATAACAACAAGGTCAGTATGCCAAACAGCCAGCTAAAGGGATTGTTGAAGCTGCCTTGATTGAGGTAATCCATAAAGTGCAATTTAAACATCAAGTCGGCGATGTCTGTGTGGTCATTTTTATGGCCAACTAATTCACCATTAACCGCATTGATGTAAATCCGCGTCGACAGGTCATCATCCATATCTATTTGCCAAAGTGAATTGCACTGGGTTGGCCACTCGCTAATGGGGGCTGATATTTGCTTAACTTGGGTAATTTTCCCTGGCCCGGTATAACTTTCAAGCGCCAGTTGTTGCGCGCTTTGTTTATTAATGAGTAAGGTATTTCCCGTATAGGCATCAATCAAGGTTTGCTGTTGGCACTGGTGTGCATAGCGCTGCACCTTAGCATCGAGTACATAAACAGGCTTACCCGCGAGTGCTATTAATGTCAGGCTTTCTACCTGAGTATGTTTAGCCAGTAAGGGAGCGATATCCACGAGCTTTTGTGGATCAAACTCTTGCCTTTGCGGCTCAGGACTATGGCTAAGTTGGTACTCCATTCCCTTGAGTTCATCATGGGGCGTTAAATTGAAATAGACCCCAGTAACAAGCCAAAGTAGCAGTTGAATGCTTACTATGGCACCGAGCCAATAGTGGGCGATTTTGACCCAGCGTTTGAAGTGTTTACTTTGGGGCTTAGGTTTAAGTTTCGGCATCATTTCAGATACTTCCTTCTGCGCTGCCAAAGTAAGACGAAGCCAGCTAACACAGCTACAATGGAGACTAGAGCCGAACTCAGCAGCAGAAGATTGTCGATGGCTTCACCCTCGTCGTAATCCATAATGTGCCATTTCCAAAAGAGATCAAACAAACGCCAATAGTCATGTCTGCGCGTGACTAACTCACCCGTTGTCGCTGACAGATAAAGGCTTGTGGCTGCACTATCGTTAAAATCCATTCTCCAAACTGGTAGGTATTGCGGCGCTAGTTCAGCTGGGGCGATATCGGTGAGCAGAGTTGCACTAACAAGCTTAGCCTCTAAGGGTAAAGATCCGTTATGCTGATAGTTTGAAGCTATCATTCGGGCTTGTTTCTCCGTTATCGAAGGCAATAATTCACCCGAATCTGCGTCCACTAGAATGGACTTATCGTTCAGTTTAATCCGGTAATAGAGAGTATCAGTGATTGAGGTTAACGCGATTGCTTGAGCCTTAGGGAAACGCGCATAAACCGCTGCGATTGGGTACTGGATCTGGCTGGGATCGATATGCTGGATGTCTTGAACTTTAATATGATCGCCACGGATAAACCCAAGATCCATTAATACAAAATAGCTGCCGGTGACTGACCAGATCCCAATCGGCAGTACCAGCAATAGCATCAACCATCGGTGCAGAAAGTGCGCCGATGAGACTCGTTTTAGTGTGTTAACCCGCTTCAAGTTGATGACTCACCTTTTATTTTATTAACTAATTTAGCCTGCTTGCTTAAGGGGATTACCCCTTAAGCCCAAAGCACTACAGAGCCCATTTCATTCCGACATAGTAACGACGTCCCATTAGGTCGTACGTCATAGTGTTGGTATTACCGTCGGTATAGCTTTGATGATATGGAGCTGGTTTATCGAACAGGTTATCGATACCTGCCGTTAAGGCTATATTGCTGTCCATTTGATAATGAACCTGTGCGTTATGGTAAGTGACCGCATCAACGGCGTCACCTATATCTCCGGCATTGGCATATTGATCATCCGCCGCGCCGATATATTGAATGTTGTAGCTAAAGCGCCAATTGTCATTCGTGATATCAAAATAGAGGTTTGAGCGCCATTTGGTGTAGCTACCATCATAACCAATGGTGCCAGCTCGTGATTCAACGGGGGCGCCAGCGTAGGTTTGTAGATCGTATTGATCTAAATAGCTCAGCTCCCAAGTCGTATTAGTCACAACGCTGCCCATCTCTTTTGGGTAAAACATCGCCATATCAACACCTGAAACCACTTCGTTGGCGGCGTTGCCCAGTTGTGTTTGTAAATAGGTGATGTTGCCTGTCATCGCGTCTCGCACAAAGTGCTCGTCGCTACAGAAAGGATGCGTCATCCCTTTACTGTCGTAACAGGCGGCTAATTTGCTCGAACCATTGACTGAGTTAATGGCGTAATTAATCTCTATTTTGTAGTAATCGAGCGTGATATTGAGCCCTTCAATAAATCCCAGATCCCAAACAATACCGGCAGTAAAGGTATTGGCCTCTTCTGGTTCTAGCTCGGCATTGCCGCCACGGTCGGTTAAAATTGTGCCTTCTTGCTTATAATTCGTTGGCACGTTTGATGCCATACAATTAGCGTATCGATTCGAGCTAGGGTCGAGCTTGGCCCACTCGCTACAAGGATCTGTGGTATTCATGGAACCTTGATCTATGCCGCCAAACAACTCAGGAATATTAGGTACTCTGAATGCCGTGGATTGCGTGGCCCGCAGCGTCACTGCGTCATTGACGACCCACAGTAGCCCAATTTTATAATTGGTATCGCCACCGAAGGTATCAAAATAGGAATATCGCAACGCCGCAGTTAATTCGACCGACTTGGCAAAGGGCAGGCCGCTTAAAATAGGTAACAAGGTTTCAAGATAGATTTCGTCGGCAGTGTAACGACCATCAATCGGATCTTGCTGGGCAGTGTTTGCTTCACCACTGATTTTAAGTGGGTCTGGATCATTCCATCCTTTCTCGTTTCTGTGCTCTAGTCCTGCGGCAAAACTCATCATGCCCGCGGGTAACTGCCATAGATCGCCTGTGATATTCGTTGTGAGGCTAAACTGCTCATTACCGCCGCTATCACGCATGTTAAACAGAAAATAGTCCAGCATTGCAGGTGTGAGTGAGCCAGCTCCCCAAAAGTTTGCGCAAGGTACATTGGGATCAATATTACAATTGCTATAGTCTGTCGCGTCGGCAAGACGAACCTTATTAATGACATTGGTCACTTCATAGGAACCACGATTACTGCCGAAGTTAACGGCAGCATCCCATTGCCAACCGTTGTCTAAATCACCTCTAAAACCTGTCACTAAGCGCCAAGTATCCGCTTGAATATTAAATTGTCGGGGAGCTTCTGCCAGTCTGCGACTCTGGAGAAGGAAGTCTGCATCGGTCGGATTTGATTCATGCCAAGCAGGGATCACGATACCTGACACCGATTGCGGGGAAGCGGGTAATTGTGAGCGACGGTGAGTGTACATAGCCTCAGCAAACACTTGGCTGCTTGCCGTTAAGTCATATTCACCGTAGGCAAACAGATTGACTCGCTCGTTAGGTTGAACCGCATTAAAGTACTGATAAGTATTATCTTTATGGCTACTTGTGTATGGGGCGCTTCCCGTTGGCAATAGCATTAACGGATCGCCGATTGGATTACCATTGGTATCAATGAAATGGCCTCTGCCTCCCGGCAGCGCCGAGTTACCGCCACACACTAGCTCACCATTCACTTCCTCAAGCGGACAAGGTGCGCGACTCAGCATATCGACGGCTTGGGTTTTATCGTAACTCATCGCCACATATGCACTGCCACCCTCACCTATATGACCGAGGGCAAGGTCAAGCTTGTACTGTTCACCATCATTTTGCTCGGTTATGCCAGTTCGCGCTTGAAACTCAACCCCTTCGATTTGTTGCCGAGTGATAATATTGACCACGCCAGCAACCGCATCTGCACCATAAATGGCGGATGCACCATCTTTTAATACCTCGATTCGTTCAACCACGCTAATGGGAATAGTATTAAGATCCACGGAGGAGTTTGCCCCTGTGCCACTGTTCACCATACGTCGACCATTGAGCAGTACGAGTGTGCGATTTACCCCTAATCCGCGCAGGTTAACTTGGGTTGAACCATAGCCCCCCTCAGTCCAATAGGCATTCGTTTGATTACCCGCAAACCCCGCAGAAGCCGTCATTCTTTGCAGCAATACTTCAACTGAGGTGGCACCGGTTTTCTCGATATCTTGCGCGGTAAAAACGGTCATCGGCGCGGTGGAGGCCATCTCTTCCCTTTGAATTCGGCTCCCTGTAATGGCAATCCTTTCGATAGCAGTGGGAGTCGATAATTGAGGTTTAATTGCAGATGCTGGAAACATTGCTTCAGTTTCGGCTTCGGCTGCTATCCCTGAAAAAGTGGCCATACTTGTTAGGGATATTGCAATTGAAGTCATTACTGCAGAGCGGGACATAATAAGCCTATGAAAGGTTTGTTTAAATAATGAGATGTTTTATAAAGGATTAAGCTGATATCTCAATAAAAACTCAACGACCTGCGACACTGTGTCACACCCCTAATACGCGGTTTATAATAAAGTGCTGATATAATCGACACTTTTGATATGGAAAAATAAAATTACGCTTGTTTCTGCTTATTTCCACTATCTCTATATTTCCACTAAGTGATAAATCACCAATGACTGTAGTGGTCAAGTAAAATTGGCCACGGTTTTAGAGTCATTCCAATATAAACGTTCTGACTCATTTGGCGTTAACCCACCATTATATTGATGGGGTCTGGTCTCACTGTAATATCCAGTGATGTAATTTGTGATCTCTTTATCTGCTTCTGTAAAATTCCCATAACCACTGGCGGGTATCCACTCAGATTTCAAACTTCTAAAGAAACGCTCCATTGGTGCGTTATCCCAACAATTCCCGCGACGACT
>NZ_JAKKRH010000045.1:0-36753 GCF_025654465.1 Shewanella sp. SM101 | reverse complement strand
TTTCGCACAATATTGAGTTGCATTATTTACCGCCTTACAGCCCGAACCTCAATCCGATAGAAAGACTGTGGAAGGTCATGAATGAGCACGCGAGGAACAGCGTGTACTTCAAAAATAAGCGAGATTTCAGGTCCGCACTGGATAAATTTTTCAAAGAAACATTACCCGATATTGGTGAAAGTTTAGCGTCGCGGATCAATGATAATTTTCAGCTCTTTACCCACGCATCTTCAGGTTGATTGGGTATAGGTGTATTGAATGGTTTAGCTGCCATGGGTATTAAGCCCGATAAAGTGGCTGGATGTTCGGTAGGGGCTTTAGTGGGTGCCGCTTACGCCCATGATCATTTACCCGAGTTAGAAAAATGGGTGCGCGGTTTTTCTAGTTGGGACGTGCTTGGCTTGATGGATATTCGATGGCGTAAGGGCGGGCTTATCGGCGGAGACAAGGTGTTCGATGTGCTGCATGCACGTATAGGAGATGTGAATATTGAGAATCTCAATCGTCCCTTTGCAGCCGTCGCGACTGACTTATACTCTGGTCAGGAAATTTGGTTTACTGAAGGGGATTTACGGCAAGCGGTACGGGCCTCTTGCTCCATGCCGGGGATTTTAGCTCCTGTCAGACAAGGAGAACGCTGGTTAGTCGATGGTGCTGTAGTGAATCCTGTTCCTGTTTCGGTCAGCCGCGCCATGGGCGTTGATGTGGTGATTGCAGTGGATTTATATGGCTATCATTCTGGGCGTATCCAAGTGTTACCCGTGAATATGACCAGCCAAAGGACTGTCCAAGCTGAAATGGATATGCCAGCGCGACAAGAAACGGGCTTTATGGATTTATTTGCCCGTGGCCGAGATTATGTCAGTAACCTAACCGATAAGTTTTCGCTCGGCACTAAATCGAATCCGGGGATGATTGCTGTGATGTCGCAATCTATGGGTATTTTAGAGCAAAGGCATAAACGGGCGCGGTTGATGGGCGATCCACCAGATATTTGTATTGTGCCAGAGGTGGGAAATATCGGCACTATGGAGTTTCATCGTGCTGATGAGGCGATTGCCGCCGGCGAAGCGGCGGTGGAGAAAGTCGCCCACTTGATTGAAGCAGCGCTCTGGAAGGGCTGATGAGGCAAAATGTAGAGTCAAAAGTTTTATATAGATAGCGTTTGATTGCCAGATAAACAAAAGTCGGTATCACTTTTGCGATACCGACTATTTGCTATCTCATATTGAGATGTTTATACCGCTTTGTTGGTGACTTAGGCTAGTTTTACCAACATTTTACCGCGATTCTTACCTTCAAATAGACCGATAAAAGCATCAGGTGCTTGTTCAAGCCCTTGATAAATTGTTTGTTCTGCTTTGACTTTACCTTCCGCTAACCATTGAGCCATTTTTGCGGTGAACTCAGGATAATGCGCCCAATGTTCGGATACGATAAAACCTTCTAACTTGAGTTTTCGCATTACAATTAGTGCTAAGTTGTCAGGGCCAGGTGTTGGAGTTGTGTTGTTATATTGCGAAATCATACCGCAAACAGCGATACGTCCATGATCTTTCATATTGCTCAGCGCTGCGGCTAAATGCTCGCCACCGACGTTCTCAAAATACACGTCAACCCCTTCTGGGGCTGCTTTTGTCAACGCTTGGGTGAGATTGCCACAAGTTTTGTAATTGATGACCGCATCAACACCATAACTTTTTAATAATTCAGCTTTTTCATCTGAACCGACAGAGGCTATTACACGAGCACCTATTAGTTTACCAATTTGGCAGGCTACGCTACCTACTGCGCCAGAGGCTGCGGAAACGAACAGTGTCTCACCCGCTTTTAAATCTGTAATGCGAGTCAGTCCTGTCCAAGCTGTCATGCCTGGCATTCCGAGTACGCCGAGGAAATGTGAATTATCAAGCGTAGTTCGTGGTAAAGCTGTCAGTCCTGCGGTATCTGTGACTGCGTGTTCACGCCAACCTAGCATGCTGCTGACTTTAGTACCAACCGGGAACTCGGTGTTTTTTGACGCTATAACTTCACCAATCGCACCGCCTTCTAAGACTTGATTTAAGGCGAAGGGCGGAACATAACTCTTGCGATCAACCATGCGCCCGCGCATGTAAGGGTCAACCGACATCCATAGATTTTTAATCAGCACTTGTCCATCAGCGAGCGGTGCTAATGCTTTATTTACTAAAGTAAAGTTCTGTGCCGTAGGCATGCCTTCTGGGCGACTAGCTAGATGGATTTCACGGGTTTCAGTCATACTCTTCATAAAAACTCACCTTTTGTTTGTGCGCAAACGAATGATGTTAACTCTACGTGGCTTTAAGATTGAATGCAAATAGTTTGCGCGCAAACTAGATGCGGTGGGACAGATCGGATAAGATAGCGTTATGTTTAAATGACAGGCGCTTAAACGTGCAGAATTGCTTACCTCAACCTGAGCTAGACGCTACAAAACAGACTCATAGCCAAGCTTCTAGCGATCCACTCTGTTTATCCGATAATGTTTGTTTCGCGTTATATTCTGCGAGCAATGCATTAGTGCGTGCTTATCGGCCTCTACTCGAGGCATACGAGTTAACTTTCCCTCAATATTTAGTGATGCAAACCCTGTGGCGTCAAAATGGCTGTAGCCAAACCCAGCTATCAATGGCGACTAAACTCGATATGGGAACCCTAACGCCAATCGTCAAGCGGTTAGAGTTGAAGGGGTTGATTACGCGATTAGCCTGCGTTGAAGATGAGCGGAAAAAGCTGATCACTCTGACAAGTCAAGGAGAGGGTATCAGGCACGAAGCTCTTGCCTTGAAGCAAACCTTGCTTGATAAAGTGCAGATGGACGCTGAGGCACTCGATTTACTAAGGCGGCAATGTCTTGCCTTGATCGAAGATATTCAGTCCTAGATATAAGTTGGTTTATGCATAGTGATGCTATTAACTCAGGGGTTGCACAGATTAATACTTGATTGGCTTAGTTTTTGCTTTAAAACCGTTATTGAGTCTTAGACGCCGAATTTTTGACGATGAATTCTATTTTAAATGCCTTTAATCTTAATCGCAGCAGTGCCAGTATCGCCGATGCCTATGGTGCAAATAGCCAAAAGACGAGCACGGCTAAAACCGATACTACGACAGAAACAAATAAAACGCAGACGGATGCTACCAAACCCGATAAAGGTAAAACCGATGAGATAGCGCTGTCGCCACGGGCGCAACGCGCACAGAAAATTCAATCGATGGCGAAGGATTTTTTTGCCGATGGTCAATTTGGCGTCGCCGATATTCCCGCATTGGTGTCGCGCTTACAAAAGGATGGCATTTTATCGGATGTGCAACTCGAGCGTTTATCGAAAAACGGTATTACAGTGCCGAGCACAACAACGCCGACTAAACAATCGTTGCAAGATTTTTTAGATGATGAAATAAAATCATTAGCTAAAAAATCACCCAATAATCCTCTTATCAATACCTTAGTAGATGCTAAGAACGTCTTAACCAATATGGATGATGCTCAGTCGCCGGTGCTAGCCCAGAAGGCCACGAAAGTCCTTAGCCAATTGACGGATTATTTGAATTCTGAACCTCCGCTTACGGATGCTCAAAAGCAGCAGTGGCAGGGGCTAAAATCTATGATGCAACTCGCTTCATCTATGGGGGCACATCAATCTGCATCGGGCCAACTCAGTAGTTATCTTGCGCTTGCTAAACGTTAATTCACATCCATAGTCGTGATAAACACAAATTGTCACGCATTCAACTAGCTGGGTTTAATCAGCAGGTCAAGGCGCAATTTTCAGATAATTGGGCCTAGCTGCAGTTCTTGTTTGTTCTTTTATTTCATCCTAAAAACTATGATCTGGATCATGGACTCCTTACCGTCATTGTAGCCTAATGCTCTACATATTGTGTTTTATGCTTTTAAAATCACTAGATGTAGTGTTAATTTTTAGGCGAGATGGAGAGGAACTGAACAATGCCAGTCGTAATTAAGCGTGATGGTTGCCGCACACCTTTTGATGAAACAAGGATAAGGGATGCAGTGAATGCCGCTGCAAACTCAGTTGGAATAGAGGATGGCGACTATGCAGCGACAGTGGCAGCGTGTATCAGTCAGAGCGTCGCGCCATTAGCTGAAGTCGATATCCACCATCTACAAGATGCGGTTGAGAATTTACTGATGGAAGGGCCGTACAAGTCCCTGGCGCGGGTGTATATCGAATACCGCCACGACAGAGATGTGTGCCGTGAAGCGACCAGTAAACTCAACCTCGAAATCCGTGGTTTAGTTGAGCAAAGCAATGCGGCTTTACTCAATGAAAATGCTAATAAAGATTCAAAAGTCATTCCTACTCAGCGGGACTTACTCGCGGGCATAGTCGCCAAACATTACGCCAAGAGTCATATTTTGCCAAAGGATGTGGTCGCTGCCCATGAAGCGGGCGAGATCCATTACCACGACCTAGATTACTCGCCGTTTTTCCCGATGTTTAACTGCATGTTGATTGATTTAGCTGGCATGTTGACCCACGGCTTTAAAATGGGTAATGCCGAAATTGAAACCCCTAAGTCTATTTCAACAGCGACAGCTGTGACCGCGCAGATCATTGCCCAAGTGGCGAGTCATATCTATGGCGGCACAACTATCAACCGTATCGATGAAGTGTTAGCGCCATTTGTCGCTAAGAGCTACGACAAGCATTACCAAATTGCCCTGAATTGGAAGATCACCGATGCCAAAGCCTTTGCTACGGCACAAACTGAAAAAGAATGTCACGATGCATTCCAGTCTTTGGAATATGAGGTCAATACTTTACACACTGCCAATGGCCAAACACCGTTCGTGACCTTTGGGTTTGGTTTAGGCACGTCATGGGAATCACGCTTAATTCAGCAATCAATGCTCAAAGTGCGGATGGCGGGATTGGGTAAAAATCGCAAGACTGCAGTATTCCCTAAGCTAGTGTTTGCGATTCGCGATGGTATTAATCATAAAGCGGGCGATTGCAATTACGATGTAAAACAGATGGCGCTCAAATGCGCGACAATGCGCATGTATCCCGACATTCTCAACTACGAGCAAGTCGAGAAAGTGACCGGTTCATTTAAAACCCCAATGGGCTGCCGTAGCTTTTTAGGCACCTATGAAGAAAATGGCGAGCTTGTGCATGAAGGGCGCAATAATTTGGGAGTGGTCAGTTTAAACCTGCCGCGGATTGCCTTAGAAGCCAATGGCGATGAGACTGAATTTTATCGTATTTTAGATGACAGATTAGTATTAGCCCGTAAAGCGTTGGATACCCGTATTGAGCGACTGAATGGTGTTAAAGCCCGCGTGGCACCTATCCTTTATATGGAAGGCGCCTGTGGTGTACGCTTGCGCGCTGATGATGATGTGGCGCAAATCTTTAAAAATGGCCGCGCTTCGATTTCACTCGGTTACATTGGCCTGCATGAAACCATGAATGCACTCTATGGCACCCAAACCCATGTATTTGACGATGCACAATTAAGGGACAAAGCCGTCGCTATTGTAGCTTATCTTAAAGCGGCTACCGATGCGTGGAAGGCCGAAACAGGTTATGGCTTTAGTCTGTATAGCACGCCAAGTGAGAGTCTCTGCAGCCGTTTTTGTAAACTGGATGCGAAGCAATTTGGCCTAGTCACAGGGGTGACGGACAAGGGCTATTACACTAATAGTTTCCACCTTGATGTGGAAAAAAGCGTAAATCCTTACGATAAAATTGATTTTGAACAGCCATATCCCGCTATCGCGAACGGTGGTTTTATTTGTTACGGCGAATATCCCAATATGCAGCATAACCTCGAAGCGCTGGAAAACGTCTGGGATTATAGCTACAGCCGCGTGCCTTACTATGGCACTAACACGCCAATTGATGAATGCTACGACTGTGGCTTTACCGGCGAATTTAGTTGTACCAGTAAAGGGTTCACTTGCCCTAAGTGTGGCAATCATGAGCCTAGTCGGGTTTCAGTGACGCGCCGTGTGTGCGGTTACTTAGGCAGTCCTGATGCGCGGCCCTTTAATTATGGCAAGCAAGAAGAAGTAAAACGCAGGATCAAACACTTGTAACACTATTACCTTATTCTGCCTGTTAGACTTATTCCGTGGCATCACGTGGCATCACGTGGCATCAATGGTGCCATGGGGTAAATACCAATGTTAAAAGTTGAAATGCACTGTGAGTGACCATCAATGAATTACCATCAATATTTCCCTATCGATGTGGTCAATGGCCCAGGTACCCGTGCGACCTTGTTTGTCTCTGGCTGTGAGCACCAGTGCCGCGGTTGTTACAACCAAAGCACGTGGGATCCCCGTTCTGGGCATGTGTTTGATAGGACGATGGAAGATAGGATTATTGCCGATCTCAATGATCAGCGGATTGTGCGCCGTGGTTTATCGCTTTCGGGCGGAGATCCTTTATTGCCTGTCAATCTCAGTGCCATTTTGACGCTCGTCAAACGAGTCAAGGCTGAGTGTAAGGGGAAGGATATTTGGCTGTGGACAGGTTATGTGCTCGATGAGTTGAGTGATGAACAGCGCACCGTGTTGGACTATATTGATGTGCTGGTGGATGGAAAATTTGAACAAAGTCTTGCCGATCCGAGTCTTGTCTTTCGCGGTAGCAGCAATCAGATCATTCGTTTGTTATAAAAGCGGTAACGAGGATCTGTAACTTGCTGCTATAATCTCAGGCCTTGACACAGACGCTAGCATAATCAGGCTAAGATTTTACTGTGGCTAACTTAGGTAATTTAAGGTAACAGAATGAATTTAAAGCAAGAACTGCAGCAGCTTAACGATAAATTAGATAAATTTCGTCGTAAACTTGCTGCGGCTGAACAAAGAGGCGATGACGTCATTATTGCCCAGTTCAAACGCGAAATCGCTGCGGTCACTAAGCAAATCGGCAGTGTGAAAGGGCAACAAACCCGCTTATTGAATAAGCAAGGGTCAGATATCAAAGGTTTGCCTTTCCATCGTGCTTTGACAAAAGCGGAACAAGCGGACATGGGCAAACTGAAAAAGTCTGTCAAAGGGCTTGTGGTAATCCACCCTATGACGGCTATCGGCCGTGAAATGGGGCTAACGGAAGTTACTGGATACGCTCCCGCAAAATTTTAATGTGGGATTGGATGTCACTGGCACGGGATCGAGTGTCGATCGCGTGTTTGTGCTCCTGTATTTAATGCACTGCTTCGTTTTAATCCATTCCTTCGTGCTGCCCATCGAAAAGACATTCATGTTTGGTTTAGTTGATTAAAACACTAAAGTATTTCTGGATTGTTCGAAAACACTTTAGAATAGTGCGCTTAGTTGGCTAAGTGCCTAATCCTCGTTTTGTTTCTAGGGATCTTATTCGTCTCATGGAATGAGAGTTGTCGTTAAGGTTAAGTATGTCGATAAAATATGTCGCGACGTCAAAGTTACCCACTCCTTGGGGCGTGTTTGCCATGCATGGTTTTGAAGATACCGAATCAGGTAAAGAGCATGTTGCGCTCACATTCGGTACGCTCAGTGCGGATGAACCTGTGTTGGGCCGTATTCATTCCGAGTGTTTAACCGGCGATGCTTTATTTAGCTTGCGTTGTGACTGTGGTTTTCAGTTACAAGCTGCCATGCAAAATATTGCGGAAACGGGCAGTGGCTTTATCCTCTATTTACGCCAAGAAGGCCGTGGCATTGGTTTGCTGAATAAAATTCGCGCCTATGAGCTGCAAGATAAAGGCGCCAACACGGTTGAAGCCAACGAGCAACTCGGTTTCGAAGCGGATATGCGTAAATACGACATGATCAAGCCTATGCTGGAACAGATAGGGGTGAAGCATGTGCGTTTGATGACCAATAATCCGCGTAAAGTGAAAGCGATGAAGGAGTTTGGCATCGAAGTGGTTGAGCGCGTACCACTGCAAGTTGGTAAAAATCGTTATAACGAAGCGTACTTAAAAACTAAATCCACTGAGCTTGGACACATGATGTCTGAATATCATTTTATGGATGAAAATAAGTAATTTTGTCATCATGATGAGTCGACCGATTGAGTTAAAAATGAGGAAGGTTTAAGTCAATTGAGCCATTTTTTCAGTCGGTTGCTATTAAGCTTGTCGCTAATGTGCTTGGCATTACTGAGCGTTATTCCTACCACCTTTGCCGATAGTATTTCCGCTACAAATACATTCATATCTGCATCTCAAGCGGATTATTCCGACTTTTCTATCAATCATGCACCTAATAATGCTAATGGTAGTAATCCGATAGAAACTAGCACTAATCCAAATTCTGTTTACGCCTTTGGTAGTTATCTTGGCACTGGCGTTTACCGCGCTGCAAACCAAAATGCCACCGTCGTTAGCATTCCGTTAAGCTTTGATTTGAAGAAAGATAGCGGTAGCCAAACTTGGTTACGGTTACCTATCTCCTTTGGCTTTTTTGATTATTTAGCCAAAGATATCACTGAAGGTGAGTTGCCGTCGTCGATAGGCACTATGACAGTTACCCCAGGTTTTGAGCATCATTGGCAGGCGAGCGAAAATACTAGAATGGAAGGGTATTTAGATATCGGTTTTGGCACTAACTTCGATAAAAACGATAACGTTGCTATTATTGCCTCAGGGATTAGTAGCTTGTATGACTTTACCTTAGCAGGGCAGGATGCTGTGTGGGTATCGAGATTACGCTTTGCTGGGTACAGCGAGCACTATGGTAAGTTTTCTGATCAATTTGCAGTACTACAAACAGGTGTTGATTTAGGGTTAGCACCACGCTGGCAATGGTGGGACCTGCAGGTGCAACCAAGGATCTTTGCCGTAGGCTATTGGTATTTCAATGAACTTAGATTTATTAGCGAGATAGAGCAAGATACTATTGTTTCTGGCAGCTATGAGGCAGGCTTCTCACTTGCCTTTTCTAAGCCGTTAGGCGGTGAATTATTGAGTGTTGATCGCATCGGATTCAGTTATCGTCGTGGCGATGGGCTCAATGTTTGGCGTTTAATGTTTAGCTTTCCTATCTAGGTATCATCCATTACGGGATGTATTACAAAGACTATTGGTCAGTTATTTTGTCTAAGCTGACTTTTGCGCGTCGCGCATCTTCTTATCAGTCAAGGTCGCTATTTGACTACTTAGCTGCATTATTTGTTCTTGGATTAACTTACGCTGTTGCTCCGCAACCTCAGAGTCATCTCCTTTAAGTTTGGCCAGCATTTTTTGTAGTGCTTTGATCTGCTCTTTTATTTTCTGGATCTGTTGGTCGATTAACGTCATGGGCTCTTCTGACGCATCATTTTCTGTTCCATCTTTTTTTGCTGCAGCATTGTCTCTTAAAGGGGCACCTACATCTGCGGACAATGCGGCGCGGCCAGCTGAAGAAATGGAGACTGTGTCTTGAGTATCCTGCGTATCTGCAGTCGATTCATTAGTCGCCGTTTTTGTTGTGGCAGGAGTTGCTGCGATATATGCGCCCGATACCGGAGTGAAAGTTGAGCCGATTGTGGCACTGTTTATTCCATTAATGCTCATTCCATACTCCATTAGATGCAAACTGTGTTGATACTCAAATCGCTATCGGCCATTAATTGGAAAACTGAAGCTAATTTTTGGCTTATTTGGCAAAAAGCGCGATAGAGCTGATGACAATACAGCCCTTAAGTGAGGACTGTTCACGTTTTATGGCTGCAGAGGGCGAAGATTAACTGTTACCCCAAATATGGCTATTTACTTTGTCATCTGTGCTAGGTTTATCGCTTTTAGCTGACTTGTCAGGGGGAGTTTGATTGGTTTTCTTCGTCGCAATTTTTGCCGCAGGCTTCTTAGCCGTTTGACTAGAGTCTGCTTTGGGTGGCGGCAAGGGTAATTTATTGGCTCTTAAATAAAGATATTCGACTTTATCCCGCGCCCACTCTGTTTTTCTCAAAAAACGTAAACTGGATTTGATGCTGGGATCGTGGGTAAAACAGCGGATATTAATTCTTTCACCTAATTCTTCCCAGCCGTATTTCTCGACTAAATAAGTGATGATCGTTTCCAGTTTAATGCCGTGGAGCGGGTTATTCGATTGATTCATATTATGCATGTTGCAGTGTGCTATGGCGGGAGTATAGCAGTTTTGTATGCCTGATACAGTGTGGAATGGTATCGAGTCAAGCTTGAATATCTTGCTAGCTCAAACCTGTGATAGCTGTTATTGGTGGAGCAGTATGATCAAAACAGGCGCAATAAAGCGCCTGTTTTAGTTTGGTCATTTGGACTGTTTGACTAGTCTTTGACTGTCTCTTTAAGCTCAGTTTCAACCGGTAAATCAATTTCGCCTTTACCTTTAGTTTTCACAATCAAGAGTGCTGTAATCACTAAAGTTGTGACTATGCCCGCTATGGTTGATACCGTCATAGGTAAACCTGCGCCTAAGGTTGACGAGTTCAGTAGGAAGGTGATAACCACAGTGGTCATAAACATCGCTGGAATTGTCGCAATCCAATGCAGTTTGTTATGTCGTAGCAGGTAAGCCGAAGCCGTCCACAGCATTAATACTGCAGTGGCTTGATTTGCTACACCGAAGTAGCGCCAAATCACACCAAAGTCCACTTGGGTCAATATGCCGCCGATAACAAACAGTGGGAGAGCTAACACTAAGCGCTTTGGTAGTGAGATTTGTGGCATATTGAAAAATTCAGCCAAAATCAAACGCGCAGAGCGGAAAGCCGTATCGCCTGAGGTAATCGGCAGAATAATCACCCCTAGGATAGCCATAAAGCCACCGATAGCGCCTAACAGACCGGTAGAGGCCTCATAGACGACGTTGGCAGGGTTACCTGACATACCCGCACTTAACCCTTCAACTCCGCCAAAGTAAGACAACGCGATGGCACACCAAAGCAATGCGATAATGCCTTCGCCAATCATGGCACCAAAGAAGACGAAGCGACCATTAGTCTCGTTTTCAACGCAGCGGGCCATTAACGGTGATTGAGTAGCATGGAAACCCGATACTGCGCCACAGGCAATAGTGATAAATAGGGCAGGCCAAAGTGGCATGTCGTTCGGATTTAAGTTTTGGAAGAAATCGCCCGCTTGTACGTTAGGCAGTAAGGTATGCTCGCTTGATAGCATAATTGCGAAAGCTAAACCAAACGACATGAAGAACAATAAAGCGCCAAAGAAGGGGTACAGACGACCGATAATTTTATCGACAGGTACCACAGTTGCAATCAGGTAATAGACGAAGATTATACCAACGAAGATACTGACATCCCAACCAGTAAGCTTGCCAAGTAAGCCTGCAGGCGCAGAGATAAAGACCACACCGACAAGCAGTAACAGCACAATAGCAAACACGTTCATGAAGTGTTTGGCGCTCTTACCTAAATACTTACCCGCAAGGTTTGGCACGGATTGACCGCCATTGCGCACTGACAACATACCGGAGAAGTAGTCATGTACTGCACCTGCAAAGATACAGCCAACCACAATCCACAACATGGCTGCAGGACCATAGAGTGCACCTAAGATAGGACCAAAAATTGGGCCTACGCCTGCAATGTTTAATAATTGAATTAGATAGACTTTGCCTTTAGACATAGGTACAAAGTCGACGCCATCAGTTTGAGCGAAAGCGGGTGTTTGACGATTAGCGTTAATGCCGAAGACTTTCTCGACAAAGGCGCCGTAGATAAAGTAGCCGCCGATCAGTAGACCGACACAGAGTAGGAACCACATCATTTTTGTTATCTCCCCATTTGAGTTCTGGCGAGTGTAAACAAGTTGTTGATATAAAACTTTGTAATCTCAATGAGTGGTCGAAAATGCAGTGTGAGCGGCAATAGGCGAGCTTAAGTGGTTACCATTTTATGTTAACTGTGAGTGTTGTTGGCCATCTTATGGCTAAAAATACGTCGCTAAGATGACTTTTGGATTGTGTTTATTGAAAGCCAAATAGCTGTTTAAGGCTTTTAAGATAGCGGCGTGATACGGGTACTTTATCGCCTAAATGAGTGGTGACTTCAGCCCCTGTATCTAACAGCTCAATTTCAGCAATCGCCTTAGGTGAAATCAAATACTGCCGATGGCAGCGCACCAGTGGGGTTTTTTCTTCGAACACTTTCAAGGTCAACTGGGCATGGACTTTGCCTTTCGTGCTGGCCACATGGATGCCGCTTAAGTCACTGAACACATATTCCACATCTTGGATTGCAATGACTTTGAGTTTATTGCCGCTGTAGCAGGGAATATGTTCAAGACTCTTTGGGGTAATGGAGTCCATAGCCTGAGGCGTTAGATTTTTACGCACGCGAGTGAGGGTTTTACTGAGTCTGTCGGCATCTATGGGTTTGAGTAAATAATCGAAGGCATGATTGTCGAAGGCTTTGACGGCAAACTCGTCGTAGGCGGTGACAAACACGATTTTCGGCATGTCATCGGGGTCGAGCATTGCAATAAGTTCCATGCCCGAAATGCGTGGCATTTGGATATCAAGAAAGATTAACTGAGGTTTTTCTTTGGTTATGCTCTGTAATGCCTCAATAGCATTGGCACATTGACCGACGATTTGGATGTCGTGTTCTTGCCCCAAAAGGTCAGCTAATTCTTCACGAGCAAACAGCTCATCATCGACAATTAAACAAGTGATCACGTGCGATTATCCATATTTGATGTTTCAGGGCTTTCTATGGGCAATCTTATGGTGACACGAGTCAATTGATCGGGCTCGCACTCCACTGTCACGCCGTATTGTTCGCCAAAAATATTTTGAATTCGCTTATGCACTAAGTTCATCCCTAGACCTTCTGAGCCCTCAATGGGCTGATACAACCCGGCATTGTCTGTGACTTCTAGCTCCAGCACATCATTTTCGAGCTTGCCAGTCACTTTAATCTGCCCTTGCTCAATCATGTGCGAAGTGCCGTGCTTTACGGCATTCTCAATAATTGGCTGCAGGGTAAAGGCGGGGACTTTACAGTGGTAGAGTGATTCAGGTATCGCGATACTGACTTGTAATTTATCAATAAAACGCGCTTTTTCAATGGTGAGATAGGACGCTATGTGATCTAGCTCATCCCCAAGCGTCACTAAGCCTGTCGTTCGCTTTAAATTGATCCGTAAAAATTGCGATAACTGCTGCAGTAGCTGTTTAGACATATCAGGATCACGTTTGATAATCGCGCTAATGGTATTCAGTGCATTAAATAAAAAGTGCGGATTGACCTGAGCCTGCAGCAATTTAAGTTCGGCTTGAGTCAGTAGATTTTGCTGTTGCTCAAACCGGCCATAAAGAATTTGGTTTGATAATAGGCGGGCAATACCTTCACCTAAAGTACGGTTGATATTCAAAAAAAGTTTATTCTTAGGCTCATAGAGTTTAATCGTGCCAATGACTTCAGTATCACTGCGCAGCGGGATCACTAGACTTGACCCTAGACGGCAATGAGAAGAAATAGAGCATGCATAGGGCGTTTCAACGCCATCGGCGAACATGACCTTATTTTGATTGATGGCTTCTAAGGTGATTTTGGACGAAATCGGTGTACCAGGGAGATGGTGATCGGCGCCTATGCCAATAAAGGCTAACAGTTTTTCCCTGTCCGTGATGGCCACTGCACCCACATTGGTTTCTTCGATGACGATTTGGGCGACATGACTACTGCTTTCTTCGTTAAATCCTTTGGATAGTAATCCGACACTGCGTTCGGCAATTTTTAATGCCTTAGTCGAAAAGCTCGATGAGAGTTTATCAAACATGGTTTTTTGGTCACGGATCATGCTCATAAAGAGTGCCGCTCCCACGGAATTGACTAATAACATGGGCGGCGCGATTTGACGTACTAATTCCCATGCATCATCGAAGGGGCGTGCAACCAAAAGTATGATGCTCATTTGCATCATTTCAGCATAAAAAGTCACTAGGCAAACGAGTAATGGATTGTAGATGAGCTCACTTTTATCTGCGCGTCTTAAGTAGAAGCTTATCATCCCTGCGGATAAGCCTTCTAAGGTGGTGGAGATGGCGCAGGCTATATCAGTAAAGCCGCCCATACAGTAGCGGTGTAGCCCACCAGTCAGCCCCACCAGAAAACCAGTAACCGGTCCTCCTAATAATCCGCCCAAAACTGCGCCCATAGCACGAGTGTTGGCAATCGCTCCCGAGGTTTGCTCACCAAAATAAGTGGCCATGATGCAGAAACTCGAAAAAATCAGATACATAAAAATCTTATGTGGCAGACGAGGAGACGTTTCGGCAAAAAGTTTAAACAGTGGCGTTTTACTGACTAAGTAAACGATCACTAAGTACAGCGACATCTGTTGGGTCAGTAATAGGATCAAAGACATAATGGCTCACATTATCGTCACAGATGTCGGCGCAGTCGTCCCCATTTGAAAGTTTGTGCGCGAGATCAGGGTTCGAATTTAACCGTTAGGATATAAAGAACAATAATATTGCATCTTTAGGAGGGCATATGTCCAATTCTGTTCACGGTCATGATGTTATGGCGCTGATGGTAGCTCAAGGGGCCGCTATTATAAAGCCTGAATTAATTTCCATGATGGAGCAAAAGTTTGGCTCGGCGGCTCGATACCATACTTGTAGTTCAACTGATTTGAGTGCCGAAGCGTTAATTCAGTTACTCATAGCTAAAGGTAAGTTTCACGAAACGTCCCAAGGTATTCAACTTGTGGCTGGGCGAAGGTGTGAGCATTAATACCATATCTGTTCATTCAGCGGGAGCTCAAAGCGCTTTAGACAAGGCAAAGGCTTGAAGGCATAGTGGTGCTCTGTCAAAAGCCTTAAACGCAGTATAAAGCGCGATGCCATTAACATCAGCCGCCCTTCGGGAGCCACAGGCATTCCACTCCGGTGTTGCATTACTTAAAAGGGAATGACCATTTCTGCATCAATGCGCCTTGGATTGAGATGCCAGTGAGGCTCTGAACTGACTAACTATTTAATATGATTGGTATAATACACAGTGACTATAGTGTGTACTCATTTTATTTCGTTGATTAGTTTTAGTCACATAGACGTGTAATCGTTTTGTTGAAGCTCAGGTTTCATCGTGGCGCTTATTTGCAATTTGCTCCTGCTGTGCGGGGGGGAGTTGGGTAAATTCATTGATCAAAATACGCAGTAATCGAGATTTTGCAATATTGGTGGATTTCGATAGGGCATCAAGCTGAGAAATACTGTTTTCAGTGAGGGTAAAGGTCGCGTGGCGATAAATCTTAGTCGATTTTTTATCTAAGCCCTTAACTATGGTGTGTGTGGTGGGCGCAGCTAATAAACTCGCCTTACCTAAGGCGTAGTTATTGGCATCTTCAATGAAATCATCGACAGAAACCGGCTTGATGATTTGCTTAGGTTTCTTACGTTTAAGATCAGTTAAGCTCATAGCTATTTTCTGGTGGCATTGCGAATAACTCATCCGCTATGGCGCGGATCTCATCAGCTGCTTTCCCATCGGGTTCTATTTCGACGACTGAAGAGCCTCTTTCTTCACTGTCATCATAAATATTTCGACAAAATGTAACTGAATTTAGCACCCTTAATCCAAAGGATTGCACCACATCTTTGGCTTCTAAAATGCGTTTAAACTGTGTGGGAAGCGCTGGGCATTGGGTGAGCACTATAGTCGCGATCATTTTAGGATTCACCATTTTACAAGTGCTTAGCATGTCTTCCATGTGGGGTAATGTTTTGAGATCGCGTCTTTTGGGTCTGAGGGGGATCACAACATAAGTCGCTACCGACATAGCTGCGCGCATGGCTAAGTTATCTTGGCCACCACAATCTACAATTACGTAGTCAAAACGCTCATTGAGGCTGAGTAAATCATTACGAATCTTGCCGTAAAGTTGGATGCAATTAATACTTGGGAGGCTTGGATCATTATTTCTTGCTTGGATCCAATCTGAAGTCGTGCGTTGGGGATCACAATCGACCATGAGGACGTTTGCCTGAAATTTTTGCTTAATATAAACGGCAAGATTTTGAGCGAGACAACTTTTTCCGCTACCACCTTTTTCACCACCTACCAGCAAGATCATACTGACGCCCCTTAATGAATTGTTCAATTCATTGAGTGTAGAACAGAGCCATTAAAGCTGCGAAATTTAAGTTAAATTAAAGCAGTTGCATAGCAATATGGTAGCTTTGGTCATGGCATCTCGCGCAACGGCAGACTTGTCCTTTAACTGTATTTTGTTGGGATGAATTGGGATTAAAGGTCACTTCGATGAGTTCGCCCAGTGCAAACGGATTTTTATAATCGAATAAAATGCCGCGTCTTGCTAAGTCGATACACACACCTTCATCTGTTTGCTTCATGCCTTGAGTGTCGATCCAATTCAAGACCACGCGCTCTGCTTCCATGTCGACTCGCAGCGATGTGCGTTTTTCTTCAAAACCAGTAGTATGGTCACCCATAACTCAATTGCCCCGTAAATTATTGATCTCAGTAAAACTAGCATAATTGCTTTTTGGCAGAATACCAATGTGAAAGCTAGGTCTTTGATAATAGTTTTAAAACGAGAAAAGCAGGTGCCATTGATTTAGGTTTCAATAGCACCAACTCAGGTATTTGATTAATTGTCGTATTCTTGATTTTTTGGATAAGGCATTTTTAATTGGCCCCAACGAATCACAATCACGGTTGCTGCTAAAATTAGCGTCGATAATGATATTGCTGCGATACGCCAGTCTTCCATGCTCTTCATATCTAAGATTAGGTAACGGGCCAAGGCGACAATCGCAATATAAAGCGGCATACGTACTGGTAACTTACCGGATTCATAGTAGTTAGCCACCATGGCTAACACTTCTAAGAAAATAAATAACAAGAGTAAATCGGCCAGTGCGACCATACGTACAGAGATGATATGCACAATTTCTTGGCCTATTGCGACAACGGTGGCAATGGCAATAATAAATAGGACTAAGTGTTCAACGGCTTTAAGGCTTTTAGAACCATATTGATGATAAAAAGGCATGGATATTCCCTACTTGATGTTTTTATAAATAGTAACAGCAAAAATCTGTTTTTAGGGAAAAGCTAGGCGCCGCTGTGTGATTTAATTCACAGATATGTACGATCTTAAATTCGGCGCAAAGTGGAGTTAACGTGCTTGTATGTAGAAGGTGATTTATATGATGAACAAAAGGGAAGCGAGAGCGAATGTGCTAATCCGCTTATGCTGTTACCTCGACTCAATCGTTGTACCAACATAAGCGGTTTGAATATAAAAGATTATTTATTCTTGCGTTTCTGCCACTTAAACATAATTGAATATTTCCACAGATTATTAATCAGCAAATAACCGACAGCGGAAAAAACCACTCCTAGCACGAGACACCCGAGTAAGAATGCCGGACCTATGGTCGCAAGCGATGCTTCAATCCATTGCCAACTTGCTTCGAAGGCAAAATCTTGCGGGGCATGGCCGAGTATTTTAGCACCGAGCAAATACGCCCCATAAAACATCACTGGCATAGTTAAGGGATTGGTTATCCATACTAATGCAACTGAAACGGGAATATTAACGTTAAATAGAATGGCAAAAGCCGCTGCAACAACCATCTGAAATGGCATTGGTATCCAAGCGACAAATAACCCTACGGCAAATGCGCCTGGGGCGGATTTTCGATTAAGTGCCCATAGATTGGGATTATGTAACAAGCGTCCGAACATGCGTAAGTGTTTATGCTCACGCAAGGTTTCAGGCTTAGGCATAAATCTTTTAATTAATTTTTTTGGCATATGCTGAAATTGCTGTCTTAACTTAATTCACTATGAATCGATTCATGTTTGGCTTTAGTGCCATCTTGTTATCAGCGATGTTATGGCCTTCGCTGCCGCCAGTCAGTTACATACCCTACCTTGTTGTTGGGGCGTTAATCTTACACCGAAAAATCCCTGTCTGTGCAGGTGGGCTCTTTGCGGTAGCATGGCTAACTGGTTTTTGCTTAGGATTATCTAGGCAGGATTTGCCAGTGTTACAACAACCTATACAGGTAAGGGGCGAAATCATATCACTAGTTAGTCGAAACAGCGACTGGCTAAGTTTGGATATATCGCTCATTAAACCAAATTTAATCTTAGGGCCAAACGCAAAATTGCGACTCACGTGGAAAGATCCGCCAGAAGTCGATGTGGGTCAGGTTTGGCTGTTTACGTTGACACCTAAGAGCATTGCTAGCGTGCTAAATCAAGGCGGCTACAACGAACAAAAACAATTAATTAGTCAACATGTTGTCGGTAAAGGACGAGTGATTGAGGCGCAGTTACTTGCGGTTTCGCCTTCATTGCGTAATGACCTCATAAGCGCATTGACACCTGAATTAGCCTCTTTACCTCAAGGTGACATTTTACTCGCTTTGCTTTTGGGGGATAAGCATTTGATCTCACAAGCTCGTTGGCAAGCACTAAGGCAGACTGGCACTGGCCATTTAGTGGCGATTTCCGGTTTGCACCTCTCCGTCGTCGCGGCATGGGTATACGCTTGCCTTTTGTTTGGATTGAGTCGTTTGGTGTCACATCAGAGTCGACGTAATATGACTTTTGCGTTAGTCGCGGCAGGTATAGGCGCTGCATTTTATGCTTATCTTGCAGGCTTTGGAGTGTCGACTCAGCGTGCACTCGTGATGATTTTACTGTTAATGCTACTGAGTTTATTAAAACGATTTTCTACTGCGTGGGAGCGCTTGCTGTTTGCATTGTTTGTCGTATTGTTACTCGACCCGCTTGCTTGTTTAAGTGCGGGCTTTTGGCTGTCGTTTTGTGCTTTAGGGGTGATTTTATATACCTTAGTCATCCAGCCCAAAGAGTTTACGGCTGTGTCGACTCGAAGGACGCGTGTAGGCGCGGGGCTTTTGCAATTTTGGGCCATCCAGTGGCGCTTGAGCCTTGGGCTTGGATTACTGCAAGGAGCACTCTTTGGTGGTGTGAGTTTACACAGCTTGTGGATGAATATCCTAGCTGTGCCATGGTTTAGTTTCGTTGTTATCCCATTAGCTATGGCGGGATTTATATGCTGGTGGGTTAGTACTGCGTTTGGGTTCTCTTGGTTGGGACTGCTTCGCCTAAGTGATTGGAGTTTATCACCCTATTCGCAGTTGCTAGACATAAGCCAGCAATTGCCAGCCCATTGGTTAGCGCTTTCAGATACGATATTAGCCTTGGGGTTATCCGCGCTCATCGGTGGTATGTTATGGCGCTATGTGCCTAAAAATAAAAATTATACTTCTTGGTTAAGCCTGCTGAGTTTACTGTTTATTCCCGCTTTGCTTTTCTGTATTACGCTGTGGTCACCCATTCAAAATAATCGATGGGCTATGCATTTACTGGATGTAGGCCAAGGTTTAGCAGTGGTTATTGAAAAGAATGGTAGAGGGCTGGTTTACGACACTGGTGCCGCCTTTGGTGATGACTTCAGTTATGCGGAGCGGGTGATATTGCCTTTCCTAAAAGCCAAAGGCATTCAAGAGATTGATTATATTGTTATCAGCCATAGCGATAACGATCATGCTGGTGGTGCCCCTGTTTTGATTGAGGCTTACCCTAAGGCTTTAGTGATCACAGACGTGGCAGGCTTTAGCGGCCAAGATTGCCGCCCAAGGCTAATTCAATGGCAAGGGCTGAGTTTGAATTTGCTTTCTCCGCCTCAAGTGTTAGCGGGTAATAATGGTTCCTGTGTTATACGCATTGATGATGACAGGCAGAGTCTACTGCTTACGGGGGATATCGAAAAGCAAATCGAAACTTCACTATTAAGTCGTACCTTAAGTGGTGAGTATGAGTTACAAAGTGAAGTGCTCGTTGCGCCTCACCACGGCAGTAAAACCTCGTCAACTGAAGCCTTTATTGATGCTGTTGCCCCCAAGTTAGTTTTGTTTCCTGCTGGTTTTGCTAATCGCTGGGGGTTTCCAAAATCCACAGTGGTTGAACGGTATCAGCAACGGGAGATTATGGGCCTAACTACAGGTATAGAAGGGCAGATTAGTGTGATTTTTCAGCAGTCTGAGCGAGAGGTTAAGACCTATCGTGGTGATTTAGCGCCATTTTGGTACAACTCTCTGTTTAGATTTGGTGACTTGATTAATCCAGAGTAGAATGCCTACTTTGCCATAATTTAGTGTTATCAATGACAACATCTCCTAAAGACGAAATGTGGACAGTTTTCAAACGATTACTGGGCTATATAAAACAGATGAAAGGCATGTTTATGCTTTCAGTTGCGGGATTAATTATTTATGGTCTCGTCGATGCCGCCTTTATCGCTTTCATCGGCCCCTTTATTGATAAGGGGTTCTCCGGCGGCGCACCTGCTGCGGTGACCAACGGCATAGCATTGCCAACTAGTGAAGGTTTCCACGCAAACAACGACGTGCTTATGATGGCGCCGCTTGTGGTTATCGTTATGTTTTCCCTACGTGGCTTTGCTAACTTTGTTTCGACTTACGGCATTTCATATATGAGTGCACGTTTGATCATGGACATGCGTCAGCAAGTGTTTGAGCATTATCTGAGCCTGCCTGTCAGTTATATGGATAAGGAAAATACCGGTAACTTGATCTCAAAAGTGACTTTTGATACTGAGCAAATCGCTCGAGCATCGGGAAGTGCTTTGATTTCCATCGTCCGCGATAGTGTGACTGTGTTTGGTATGCTGGTGCTGATGTTCTATAACTCTTGGAAGCTATCCCTCTGTATTCTTGTGATTGGTCCTATCATGGGCATGGTCATTGCGGTAGTCAGCCGTCGTTTCCGCAAGGTCTCTAAGCAAATTCAAACAGCCATGGGCGGAGTGAGTGCGACTACGGAGCAAATGATTAAAGGCCATAAAAACGTACTGGCCTTTGGTGGACAGGAAACAGAAGCAACCCGTTTTGCTAAAGTAAACGATCAAAACCGCCATCAAAATATGAAGTTAGCTGTGGCACAAGCCATTAGTCAGCCTCTGATCATGATTATTGGCTCATTCGCCTTAGCCTTTGTACTTTATGCGGCAAGCTTAGACAGCATGAAAGCCGATCTTACCGCGGGTACCTTCGCGACGATTCTTGGCGCCATGATGGCCATGTTACAACCCATCAAAAACTTAACCCGAGTGAATGCCGAATTTCAACGGGGTATTGCGGCTTGTACCACAGTGTTTGAATTACTGGATACGCTGCCAGAGTCCGATACGGGAACTTATACTGTCGAGCGTGCTAAGGGGCATTTACGTTTTGATAATGTGTGTTTTACCTATGACAGCCAAGATCGTCGTGCACTTGAGAATGTCGATTTTGAAGTCAAACCTGGACAAACCTTAGCCTTAGTTGGACGTTCTGGCTCAGGTAAGTCGACTATTGCGAGTTTAGTGACCCGTTTTTATACGGGCCTTGAATCCGGCGATATTCTGCTTGATGACGTCAGCATCTACGATTACTCGCTAAAATCGCTGCGTAATCAAGTGGCACTGGTATCGCAACAGGTGACTTTGTTCAATGACACGATAGCCAATAACATCGCTTACGCCTACCCAGGTGAAGCCACTCGTGAGCAGATCATTGAAGCTGCGACCTTGGCCTATGCGATGGAGTTTATTGATCAGCTGCCCCAAGGCCTTGATACCCAAGTGGGTGAGAATGGTGTGTTATTGTCCGGTGGTCAAAGGCAGCGGATTGCGATTGCGCGCGCTATGCTACGTGATGCGCCTGTGTTGATCCTCGATGAAGCGACCTCCGCACTGGATACTGAGTCAGAAAAAGCCATTCAAAAAGGGTTAGATAACCTCAGACAAAACCGCACATCTGTAGTGATCGCCCACAGGTTGTCGACCATCGAAAGTGCCGATCAGATTTTAGTGGTCGATCAGGGGCGTATCGTCGAGCGCGGGACGCACCAAACACTATTGGAATTAGATGGTATGTACGCCAAATTATACCAAATGCAATTTGGTAGTTAGATGCAGGCCTTAGTGAATAAAATTTGGTATCAGGGCCATCCACTGCGATGGCTCTTGTTACCTTTATCTGGCTTATTCGCGGTTATCACTTATGTGCGCCGCGCTTTGTTTCACCTCGGGATGAAATCACAAACTGCAATGCCTGTACCTGTCATCGTCGTCGGTAATATTACCGTCGGTGGCAGCGGTAAGACGCCAACTGTGATTTATCTGATTGAATTACTGCGCCAACATGGATTTCACCCCGGTGTGATCAGTCGTGGTTACGGTGTTGATATTCAAGGCGTTAAATCGGTTTGCTTAGGTGCAAGTGCGGCAGAGGTGGGTGATGAACCTGCCATGATAGTGGCGCGTACTCAAGTGCCCATGGTGGTTGGTGCTAAACGGGTCGATGCGGCTAATGCGCTTATTGCTGAGTTTGGTGTTGATGTCATCATCTGTGACGATGGCCTACAGCATTATGCTCTGGCACGCGATATTGAGCTGGTGGTGATTGATGGTCAGCGCGGTTTAGGCAATGGCTTGCTATTGCCAGCAGGTCCATTGCGTGAAGGCGCGTGGCGTCTCGATACCGTGGATTTTATCGTTAGTAATGGCGGCCCAGCGGCAAAAGGGCAGTTCGAAATGCAACTGACACCTACGGCAGTGAAGCCTGTTAAATGTGATGCGACGTCTGGTGAATATACTTTCGATAAGTCTTTGCCGCTCGTTGCGATGGCGGGCATAGGTAATCCAGCGCGTTTCTTTGAATCGTTGCGCGCACAAGGCTATCAACTGGCCTTCTGCCATGGTTTTGATGACCATCAGGCCTACGATAAAACCCAGTTAGGTGATTTAGCCCAACGCTTGCCACTGTTGATGACAGAAAAAGATGCGGTTAAATGTCGCGATTTTGCACAAGAAAACTGGTGGTATTTGGCGGTCGATGCCAAGCTATCCCCACAATTTGATGAACAGCTGCTCGCACGTCTTCGTGAAGTGGCTGCAGCTAAATAAGGAAACTTCCATGGCATTCGATAAAAAATTGTTAGATATAGTGGCTTGCCCTGTGTGTAAGGGAAAACTTGAGTACGATAAAACGACGCAGCAGTTGATTTGTAAGGCAGATAAACTTGCTTATCCGATCACTGAAGGTATCCCTGTGTTATTGGAAAATCGTGCTGTGCCACTGACCGAATCAGTTTAGTGTGATGTGAATGCGCGTATTGTCTCATACGCGCATGCTTATTATTATCGTTTTAGCTATTTTTAGCCGATTTAAGTTTTTTGTATTGGTAACTGTGCACGTTTCTTCATTACTTTGAGTTTAGTTAATAGCTCATAAATTGAGTTTAGTTAATAGCTCATAAATTTGTGTTTATCAGCATTGGTTGCCCCCTCTTGGCACTCACCGCGGATTTCTCCTCGACCAGGCTCGATAATTCGGCTTAATTCAATATAACCTTCGCGGCAATAACCCGTCATTTCAAGGGTTTTGATTAAACCTAAATCAACCTGTCTCCCCCAAATTTCTAATGAGTCCTGTAGATCTTGCATCGCGCGACGTTGCTCACGGGGATCTTGCATATTACGTATGCGTGCCTCGTGTGGAAAAGGGCGGTCTGTCTCATTCATTGTCGACTTTTCATCGACCAGCCGCGCTTTGTAGCTGAAGAGTTTAAGGCCATCGCTTTTAATATCCGTCGTTAACTTATCCCGTAATTTTCCGGCGAGTTCACTCGGGTCAATTGGCGCACTGCTGCAGGCGATGAGCGAGAAACAACTTAAGATGGCAAGGCTGAGATATCGAAACGGCATAATCAAATTTAACTCTTAGGTTATTAACTGACAGAAGAATACCTTAATATGGCCCTAAAGTTCATGGATTTATGGCATTCTCATAGGCTGAGTACGCGCCGATAGGTGTAATGGATTAAGGATGGGCGAGTAATGTTGGCGTTTTGGTCAAATAAATGGGCGCAAATCGAATGGGATATGAGCCTGACTCAAGGTATATGCCTTATGTTCTTGGCGTTATGGATCTACGCCATATGGCCAAAAGAAGAGTTAGTGCAGCTCCGGCGGGATAAACATCTCCAATTACGTTTGTTGCTGACGTTGGTGGGGATCAATGCGCTGTGGTCGCTAAATGCCAGTATCCAAACTGGGTTGCATCTGCATTTTCTGGGAATTGTCACTTGTATGCTGATGTTCGGCTGGCGTCTTGCGACTCTAGTGTTGCTATTGCCGAGCGCTTTTTTTAGTCTTTTTGTATTAAAGCAGCCCGCTGATTTTGGTGCTTTTAGTTTGTTCGCTATGGCTGTGCCGCTGTTTCTGTGTTTTATCCTATACAGTCGCAGTTACCATTTATTTCCTAAACATATTTTTGTATTCATCTTCGTCGGTGGTTTTATCAATGCGGGCCTCTCAACTGTGTTTCATCAATTGAGTTGGGCGATGTGGTTGTGGTCTGCAGCGGATTACGATTGGAATGTGTTAGTAGACGACTACCTGATACTCATCCCTTTGCTGGCATTCCCAGAGGCATTGCTTAATGGTATGGCGGTGACGCTATTGGTGGTGTATCAGCCCCAGTGGTTATTTGATTATTCTGACCGTGAATATTTGTGGCGTAAGTAAATGCGATAAAACAACGCAATAAAAGAACTGCGCCCGAAACCTCGTCATTCCAACGTAAAGCCCTTTGTAAGGGCCCATAGAACAGACGATTGAAAAGGTTACTGGACGCACTTACTTGTATATTTGCGCTGACCGTTGCGCCGTGATTTAGGCGAAGCGTTGGTCTAAGTAGTTAATGATTTCTTTTGATTCATATAACCACTGTACTTGACCGTTTTCTTCAATCCGCAGACAAGGCACTTGCTGTTTGCCGCCTTGAGCGATGAGTTCATCTTTATGCGGCGCTTTTTTAGCGTCGTGGGTCACTATGTTGAGTCCTTGGCGACGCATTGCACGGCGGACTTTTACACAAAATGGGCATGCAGGATATTGATACAGGGCTAATGCTTGAGTTTGAGCATCAATTTTTTGTTGCTCAGCCAGTGGACGTTGGCGCTTCTTAGGGCTAAATACGAAGTTTAAAAACAGAATAATCCTGCCTAAAATCCAGCGAATGATAAACATGTTATTGACCTTAATGATAATTTTTGTGGAAGAACATTTGTGCGTCATGGCGCCACAGAAAGCGTGCGGCGAGTCTGAGACCCAGTCGTTTAAAAACTGTGATCTCAGTTGTATAAAGGTCGCAGAGTGTAACCTATGGCACCAAGCACGGCCAACATTTTAGAGTGAATTAACAGATAGATGATTTGATTGTAGAAGAATGGTTTTTTGATTGGTTATGACGCTTAGCCATAAGGTAAAAGCCCGCTAAAGTCGAACTTTAGCGGGCTTAGTTTTATATAAAAAGCAGTTAATTGGCTGAGTTATTGAGCATCAATGGTGAGACTCACTTGGGCTGCATTCTGGGTTAAACTCACTCGGCTTTCGAGCAAGAAGATCCGCTCTGGGGCAATTTCTTTCACGTCCACTAGGTAAGCTTTAACGGCTTTTGCTCTTTCTTGGGCCAAATTACCCAACATGCCATCGTTAACATTCTGCGCTTTTACCGACAGATTATATAACGCGATATGCCAGCGGGTGGTGATTTCGTCATCGGAAAGCTGCGCGTCTTTGGCCTCTGCGATAACAGTGTCTTTGATTTGGGCAGGATCGGCTTTAACTTCTTGTTCATAAAGCTTTACTAGCGCATCGGCAAGCGGCCCTTGGGTCGGGAATTGACTCGGACTTAAATCATCAGGTAACGCACTAAATTCAATATTGGCTAATTTAGCCAATTTACGCTTCATGATGCGCTCAGCAATGGCTTGGCTGTCATTGATGGCATCGACTTCCCCTTCAACGCTGAGCTTGAGCATAGGTCTGTCGAGTAAGGCGCTAGCGAGTTTGTCTAAACTTTTTTGCTCATCTTCACTTAGGCTGAATTTGCCTGCGGCAAAGCTTATCTTATCTAAGGTTTCGTCAGAACCTATGAGTCCAGCTAAGAAAGTGAAGGGCGCAGTGACGGCTTTAGTGATCACATTGGTAATCGCCGTCATTATGATGCTGCCGACACTAAAGCTGGGTGAGTCTAAATCGCCTGAGACCTCCATACCTAAATCAATCACGCCGTTACGGTCCTGCAGCAGGGCAATCGCGAGCGTGATGGGTAAGCTAGTGGCAAGGTCACTGTCACTGGGTTTACCAAGTTTCAGTTGGTCTATGACCAGATGGTTACTGCCCTTGAGCTTGTTCTTATCGAGTTGATAGTTCAGCGATAGTGATAGCTGCCCTTTATCTATGTAGTAACCCGCATAGGTGCCTGAGTAAGGATTGACTGAGGTTAACTCAACGCTCTTAAAGACTAAATCGAGATCTAAATATGGCATATCTAGCAAAGGGTTAATATCGCCTTTTAGAGTTACAGGCGCATACTTGTCTATCTTACCTTTGATATCGACCGAGGCCTTAGTCCCTGGCGTTGACGACAAGTGAGTGATATTACCTTCAAGTAACTCAATCCCTGAGGCAAAGTTTGGTGTCAGTGAGTTATCGGCAAAGTAAGCTGAGCCTTGGCTAAAGCTAATTTTTTGAATATCGAGGTTTAACTCAGGCGTTGTCTTGCTTGCCGTTTGCAGCTCGGTTTGCTTAGCACTGGCTGTGGTTGTGTTTTTAGTTGTCTTGCTATTTGCAGCCGGAGCCTCAACGATAAGATCGCTGATATTAGTGGTTCTATCTTTGGCTATCACCACTTTGGCGTAGGGTTGATTAAAGGCTAAGTGATCAATTTTGATTTGATTTTTCTGTTGGTCAAAATCCAGTTGATTGATATTCATCTTTTGCCATTTGACCAGTGGAGCATTACGCAATTTGTCATGAATAGCTAAATCATCGAGCTCAACACTGCCACCGTAAATGGCTTTGCCTTTAGCATCGGCGGTCAGCTTGCCTGCTGAGCTTAATAGACCGCTCTTGAGCTGGATATTCACGTAGGGCGCTAAATAGGGCTGAAATTGGGTTAACGCCAGCTTATCGAGTTGGATATTGGCATCTATGGTTTCGCCCGTCACATCGACTTGGCCTTGAGAGCACAAAGTACCTTGACCATTGAGGCTGAGTTGTAGCTCATATTCAATCGGAGCGGTTAAGGTACTCGTTATGACCTTAGTTGAAAAATTAAGCGGATACACTCGCCATTGCTGCGGTGTGGCCGTTAGCTTTTGTTCCGATAGATTAAGGTCATAGTTTTCAATATTGAGCGCATCGAGTTGCACTAACCAAGTGTCAGTTGACGTCGTTACTGGTGTTTGCTTGATTGGCAGCAGAGGATCTGCCTCAGAAGCGACTTCTGCAGCGGTTTCTTTAGTGGCATCAGTGGTGACATTTGCGGTTGCTTCTGTCTTTTGTTCTGTTTTATCACTCTCGTTAGTTGCGGCTAATTCGCTTTCCGTTGCTTTGTTTGCGCTATCGCTTGGACCAGTGGCAGTCTCTGCTATTTGACGTTTTTCTTCGACTTGCGCAACTTGTACGCGTTCTAGCGATTTAGCATCGGTTGGTTTAGCAACCGGCTGCGTAGTCGTTGTGGAGGCGCTTAACGATTTAGGCATGAATAAGCCAACAAGATCGAGCCCGTCTTGGTTCAAAATGGCACTCATTGTTAGGCCATCGCTGTGGAGTTTGTTGATATGCACTTTCTGCTGCTTCAAGTTGGCTGAAATGCCGTCGAGGGCTAACATGGGGAGCTTTACCACTGAGCGATCTTTGTCGTTAATGTTAAGTTTTTCAACAATAAACTGGCCATTGTTGCTGATGACTTGTAACTCGCCATTCTCGGCAAGATCCACTTGATACTGAGTTTTAATACTGAGTTTTAATACTGAGCTCGCCATCCGTGAGGACGGGATTAAATTGATCGTCGATAAATCGCCATAGTGGTGTCAGTTTGAGTTTGGCGACTTGGATGTCACCCGCAACTTTTAGCGGGAACAATTGGAATTGCCCCTGCAAACTGATTTCACCAGCATGATCATCACTGAGTTGTATCGCATAGTGATTGTGCTTGATAGGCACAATGGGTGAGTCAGACGTTGATTGGGCGTTTGGTGTCGTATTATCAACTTTGTTTACTTTTATGGCTGGTGTTATCGATGCCGATGATGCCGCCATCAAATATTCAGTATCAAGGGAACTGAGTTTTAGATTGATATTGGGGTAGTTCACTTGAGCATGGGTAATTTTGTCATCGAAGTTAAATTGTCCCGCATCTAACACAAATTGGCTGAGCAGGACACGAACGGGTGAACTGGCTTCTGTGGGGGCTGTTTCTGTGCTCGTGGATGAATGCTCGTTCAGGGTCTGCAGAATATCGTCGAAGTTGAATCCAGCTTTCCCTTTTTTCTCCACGCGAATGATATGTGCGTAGGGCGCTTGTATGTGTATGTTTTCGATAACGGCGGCGCGATTAAAAACAGATCGCCAAAAGTGTATTTCGAATTGGACTTGTGCAATGCCAGCAAAAGGTTTGTCGTCTTTTTCTTTAATGGCCAGTTGGTCGATTTCGACTTTGAAATTAAAGGGATTGATGCGGATATCCCCGAGGGTGACGGGACGGCCGAGTAAAGCAGAGAGTTTTTCGGGTGCCAGCGTGGTTATCGCATAGGGCAGGATTAAGCCTAATGTGCAGACATAGCTAAGGTAGACTGCTGTGAGGTAAATAATCACTCGCAGGTATCTTGGGAGGGCAAAAAAAGAGTGTCTGAATTGCGATAACTGGGTCAGCATTAATATCAAGGCTCCAATGCATAAGACAGGGAAAAACTTCCATAAGTACGGACATTCTAGCGAATAATGCTAATGTTTCCAGAAGTTATTTATATTTTTACCAATGAAATCTTGGTATTACACAGACAATAACGTCTTCTGATCTAAGACGTTCCTGAGTGGTAACCTATCATCTACATTGATAACTACATGTGTTTCAGCCTATGGCTAATGATTTGAGTCGTCAATACTCACCATGTTGGAGGCTATTTTTGATCAGCGATTTAAATAACTAATCGCTGCAATAATGGCGCCTTGTGGATCTTTTATCCAACAAAAACGGCCTACTTCGGGTATATCTTCAGGACCAAACAGAATATCCCCGCCAAGTTTTTTTGCGCTGATAGCGACTTGATCGACATCGTTAACGGTAATGTAGCCGGTCCAATGTGAGGGAAGCATTGGGAGCAAACTATCTGTGATCCCCCCAATGCTGACGCCCTGATTTTCAATAATATGATAATTGCCGTGGGGCATTTTGACGGTTTTAAAGTGCCAGCCAAAAATCTCAGCATAGAAGTGCATAGCCTCTTCAGTATTATTGGTTGTCAATTCATGCCAACTTAACGCTCCTGCAGTGTTAAAAGCCGATTCCATAAGCGCATCCTTTATTCTATTTTGGGTAAATTTTGTGTATTGAGCCGAGGTTAACTGTCAGTGTTCAGTGCCGGCTGTATTTTGAGCCATATTTTTTGTGCGTTATCTTGATTGAGTGTAGTTGAGGTAAGTTGATAATTCACAGACGGTAAATTAAAATTTTTGCGTTTTTTAGGTCGGCAAACATTAAATTAACTTAATGTTCTACAAGGAGATTCACTTTATTTGGTGCTGGCTAATCAGCTTCTTGTGGCTCAGTGGCGCTGCGGCTTAGTTGATGGGCTTCATCTTGCCCCTCGCGCCAAGACTTAGCACTGAAAACAGATTTTAAAACGGGTTTGTTTACTGTGGTTTGAGTGTTAGACCTGACTCCCGTTAACTTGTTAATATAGGCGAGTTTTGCATCTTATCGATGCCACCTTAGGGGATACGAGATTGAATAAGAGTTTAGTGACGAATTTATTGGCGGCTGCTTTGGTCGTTGTGGGTTACCTGATGAATTCGGCAATTGTCCTGAATGTCGGATTATTTGCTTTATCGGGTGCGATTACCAACTGGGTTGCAGTTTATATGTTGTTTGAGAAAGTCCCCGGACTCTACGGTTCGGGAGTTGTGCCTTCTCGTTTTGAAGAGTTTAAGGCGGGTATTGCTCATTTGATGATGAAACAGTTTTTTACCACTGAAAATATCGACCGATTCCTATCTGAAAAAGAAGGGCTGAGTAAAATAGACTTGGCGCCAGTGATTGAAAAGGTTGATTTAGCGCCTTCTTTTGATGCGTTAATTAGCACTGTCGCCCAATCTTCCTTTGGCGGCATGTTGTCTATGTTTGGTGGCACAGATGCCTTATTGCCGTTAAAAGAGCCGTTTATTGTGAAGATGAAAGCTTCTTTAGTTGAAATGGCACAAAGCGATGCATTTCACGAGTTGCTGAAACAAGAAATTGAACAGCCAAATGTGATGGCCGATCTGCAAACTAAAATTGCTAACATAGTGGAGCAAAGATTAAACGAGTTAACACCGCAAATGGTGAAACAAATCGTTCAGGACATGATCCAAACGCACTTAGGTTGGTTAGTGATTTGGGGCGGCGTGTTTGGCGGTCTGATTGGACTTGCCGCAGCCTTAATCCAAGGTTAACCTGAGTAAAAGCCGCGAATAGAATGGGAGCTTTGGCTCCCATTTTTACTTACGCATTTTATGTTCATCATTTTGTGTCCTGATTAAATAGCAAGGAAGTCTATGAACCGTCACCACAGTATCAATTATTTGGAAATCCCAAGTCGCGACATTACGAGCTCTAAGGCCTTTTTTAGCCAAGTTTTTGGATGGTCCTATGTCGATTATGGCCCTGAATACAGTTGCTTTATGGATGTCGGCATTACTGGGGGATTTTATCAAGCCGATGTGAATTTCACCCTCGCAAAAGGTTGCCCGCTGATTGTGATCTACAGCCAGAACTTAGAATTGACTCTGACGGCTGTCGTAACAGCTGGTGGCATTATCACAGCTGACATCTTTAGTTTTCCCGGTGGCCGTAGATTCCATTTTGTTGAACCTTGTGGCAATGAATATGCCGTCTGGTCAGAATGATCCTATTGTCACTCCTTGTATTCGAAATTGTTGTTTAGATCAGCAAGATATTTGTTTAGGTTGTTTCAGGCATCTTGATGAAATTTTAGCATGGCGCGTTATGTCGGAAGTGGAGCGGCAAGCTTGTTTTATCAGGATGGAGGAGCGTAAGGGGGAGTCTCTGGCTAAGTTCAATGACGCGGTTAGTAGAAGACAGGATGGAGCATGATTAGCCGTCAGAATTACCTACGATAATTGATTTTTAAGCTTTAAGTGGATAATCGAACGGCGAAATACGCATAAACGTATTTCGCCGTTGGCATTTTGAAACCCCCTTGGCATTTGAAGCAGACGTTACACAGGATCTACCACTATGTGCTCAAGTTCGATGGCGGCAACGGTATGGAGCGCATCCATAGTCGCGCCAACTAAGCTGATTTTTCCTTGAGATGACTCAATTAAAACCGCACGGCTGATATCGCTAAACTCACGATTGTGGCGTGCCAGATTTGATAAGGCCATCTGCATGGGCAGCATAGAAGGATTGAATGCCGCATTTTCGGCATAACGTCCGCAATAGGTTGCACCATCGTGAGTTTCTAATACCACAGCGGCAAAACTTTGGGTGTAAGGTGCATAGCTTAAACCTGCATGATCTAAACCTTCGATGATCATAGGATCGGCACTGTCTAGTGCAAATTCAGTTTGTTGCTTGGCCATTAAGGGCGAAGTGACATTTAAGTCTTTTGGCCCAAAAGCATAGGGTAAATAATAGGCCAGAGGATGGCTTTCCTGTGCGGGTAGATGAATGCTGATCTTGCTCCCTTCAACCAGTTCATTCATAAACTGACGACAATGACCGCAAGGACTGGCATTAACTATGATATCAACAATTTGGCTTTCACCACTGAGCCATGCGTGGCTGATAGCGCTTTGTTCTGCATGGACAGAATGAAATAACGCTTCACCGGGTAATTCTAAGTTGGCACCCATGTAGATATCGCCACTTTTACCTTTGGCTATCGCGCCGACATAAAACTCACTGATAGGCGGTTTGGCCAATGCCGCTGCTATCGGCAGTAATGCTAATAACACTTCTGCTTCGGTCATTTTGCTTGCACTTGTTAGCGTAGCAAGTTGCTGCGCATCAATGTGTCCAGCAAAATTCTGGTGCAACATTGGGATAAGTGCATCGGCTAACGGCGTTGGCAGTTGGGTTATGCTACGAATGAATCTATCTTGCATTTCCCTATTCCTTATTTGTTAAGTTCATGGAAGAACATTCTAGTAATTTTGTTACAGCATAAATGCGAGTTAGCTCGCGTTTATACGCTGTCAATGTCAGTGCTATCGAGAGTGATAAACTTATGTTACTCACGTATAGAGTGAGTCTATTTGTGCACACAAATAAGCTTAAGACTATAAAACAAAAGACTTAAGCTTGAATTTACACAATTTAAAGTTCACGCAAATAATGACAAAGGGCAGCAAGTAGCCTTTGCTTAGTCTCATCCGCTTGTGTTTCTTGTAGCAAATTTTCTAATTTAAGTACGTAGTCTTGATCGGCTAAGCGATTTTGACAGAATTCACGCCAGCGCTGCGACTCTGTATCATCGAGTAGTTCAGGGTAATTACGGGCGCGGTAACGAAACAGCATCTCAGGAATACGTGGATCATCAAACTGCAAATCTAACGCCGCTAGATTTTGCGGTAGGGTATGACGGATGATTTCCATTTTTGCTTTATCCGCTTGGCTAAAGAACCCACCAGAATACAGCATCAAATCGGGATCTGTGGTTACTCTGCTGTCATCGTGCTCAAATAATAGCGCCAGTTTTTCGCGTAATTCTGGGTGACGTTTTAGGCGTTTATACTGCTCTCTGGCAAATTCTTTATCTATGCCTAAACGAGCGGCATGCTCATCACTGAGGATTTTTGCCGAGGTGATAAAAGGGCACTTATTAAGATGAATTTGTTTTACTGCGATAGGTAATTCATCTTCGGCAAGATCAGCCCTTGACGTATACATGCGCGTTTTAATTTGCTCGACATCTAGCTCGAATAGCGGCGTTAAATCCATGGCTAAATTAACGCAAATAACGGCATTTTTGTTAGTAGGATGGTGCGCTACGGGTGAAATCAACGTTGCACAACCATTGCGCGCACTAATTTTAGAGCTCACGTGAACCAAAGGCTGCATATTGAGCACATCGATTTGATCGCTAACCGCTTGCTTACGGCGCAGGTCAAAATAGTACTGATATAACTTAGGCTGTTTCTCGCGAATGAGTTTTGCCATGGCGATGGTTGCATACACATCAGACATAGCATCATGGGCTTTCTCATGGCTTAAACCATTCGCTTGGGTCAGATGTTCTAGCTTAAAACTCGGAGAGCCATCTTCCTTTGTCGGCCAGTTAATACCTTCAGGCCTAAATGCGTAACAAGCGCGCACTAAATCAATGATATCCCAACGAGAGTTGCCATTTTGCCATTCACGGGCATAGGGATCGATAAAGTTCCGATAAAAGCCATAACGGGTCACTTCATCGTCAAAACGCAGTGAGTTATAACCAGCAACACAAGTGTTTGGTTGGCTAAATAGCGCTTGAATTCGTCCCATAAACTCAGTTTCTGGGATGCCTTTTAAATTAGCTAACTGTGGAGTGATCCCTGTGATTAATATTGCTTCCGGAGACGGCAAATAATCAGTGGCTTGCTTACAATAGAATGTCTCAGGCTCGCCGATGATATTGAGATCTAAATCCGTGCGAATGCCAGCAAATTGCGAGGGTCTGTCTTTCGCTGGGTTCGCTCCAAATGTTTCGTAGTCGTGCCAAAAAATCGACCCTGCTTTATCGTCTTTCATCTTCATTTATTTTCGTTCTCTAAAGCATGTAACTTCATGTTATCAGTAGTTAAATTGCTTTAATTGGATTCGTTGTCATTCACATCAATTTAGTATGCAGCTCTTCGATGTGAGTACATAATCTGTATATATTGGGTTCTGCGTCAGATTAGCTAAAATCACATGTACACAGGGTAATTAAAATGTCTTTATCTGACAATTGGTTACGTGCAATAAACGGCAATCCATATTTAGAGAAACCAGAGCTTGCAGACCGCGACGGCTTAAGCGTTCGTATTATCCCTGCAGGGACTATAACATGGCAGTATCGATTTAGGATTGATAATCCATCAGGGTGCTTAACCTTTGGTCTCTACCCGGATTTAGGACTTGCTGACGCACGTAAGCTGGTCCCTGTGTGACTAAATTCATGGGTAAATATTATAGATCCCTATGCGTTTTGGAAACCGCTTAACACATTCGAAGGCCGATCAGTTCCGCTTTACTCGAGATATTATAAGAACAGTGGAACTTATATCACTCGCCATGGCGCTTTCCCACGGCAAGCGACCGGGTAATGTTGCTTCTATTAATGAGCTGGTCCGCGATATGAAATCAAGACTGGCATATCCACGATTTTAGATGGACATTATCGACCAGAATGTCGGAGGCTGGGGGATTTATAGCGTTACTGTGAGTATGGGATAAGTTCAGCAACCATGATAAATAGCGTTCCAAATTAGTTAATGTACATAACTTAACTTAACTATTACGTTGCTGCTGACATTCATGACACCAACCCGCTAATTCAAGCTGTGGGCTCGATAAGGTAAATTCTGCTTGGCTAACATTCAACTGTAACTGTTCAACAAGAGCAGTGGGCAATGCTATCTCCGTGACTTTTTGACAAGTATTACAAATTAAAAATTGATTATGAATGTGATGATCGCATACATGATGGCAGGCAATATACTTATTCACCGTTAATAACTTATGCACTAATTGTTCCTGTACTAAGAAATCCAACATGCGATAGATAGACATTATGGGTAAACTCTCGCCCAAACTTTGTTTTAACACATCGGCAATTTCATAGGCAGACAAAGGAACATCATGATCCTGTAATACGATAAGTACTTTTTTGCGCTTACTGGTAAGATTGATGCCTTTTTCTTCACACTTTTTCACTGCTTCACGCAGTAAATCAAGATTTTTTCCTGTCATAGAACTGCCAATTTTTTTGAAATGATCATACTTGCACAGTTTACCTGATCCACCCCTCCTAATGACAATCTTTGTTAGCAATCATCAATCACCATACCGAGTGTTGTTCTGATTGCCATTTACAATCAGTAACTTAATTTACTTTCATTCATATTGAACTCGACTGATACATGATGATACGTTGTAACATATCATTTGTTTCAGCAGTAATCATATGGAGACGACCCACAAAATGAATTCCCACAAATACCTTCTGTTATTAGGTGTTGGCACTTTAGCTGTTTCAGCAGAACCTATTGAACGTATCAATGTCACTGGGCATGCTTTAGAAAAACCACTAAGTCAAAGAATACAAGCTAGTAAAATCGAACTCAGCGGCGATGAACTTAATAATCGTAAAGCCGATACCTTAGGAGAAACTTTAAGCCAATTACCGGGGGTAGACAGTGGTTTTTTTGGTAGCTCATCGGGTAGGCCACAAATCCGTGGATTTGGTGGAAACAGGGTTAAAATGTTGCTCAATGGAACTCAAGTTGAGGATATGTCGTCGGTGAGTGAGGATCAATACATCCCCATCGAGCCCTTTCTTGCTGACAGTATCTTGGTCATTAAAGGTCCTACAGCTGTGATTGCCTATGGTGGGCAAGCGATGGCAGGCATTGTTGATCTCCAAGATGGTCGTATTCCATTGACCCCAATCAATGGGTTTAACAGCCGCGCTGAAGTGAAAGCTGGCTTCAATAGTACAAGTACCGCACTGGCAAAACTTACCGCAGGGAATGAATCTTTTAACTTTGCGCTTAATATGATCAACAAAGACCGTGGTGACTACGATATCCCTGGATATTCTAAAGACAGCGATTGTAAAACGTGGTCAAAAGTCGTAGGTGCCGCACAGTTTGCCGATCTATGCCAAATCAAATATGCGCAACCTGTGTGGCAGATGAACAATCAATTAAAACGCTATGAAGATGCTACACCTTTAGAACAACAAATTATCACCGACTACTCAATAGACAGTAATGGCACTGTACTTAACAGCAGCCACCACACATCATCATTCTCGGCAGGCGGAAGCTACACTGGCCAACAACGTCTTTTGGGTTTGGCTTATGGTTATACGGACACTCATCGCGGTATTCCGGGATTTATGCGTCGTGGCAGCAGCGCACCAGTGGATTTTGATCAACGGGGTAATATTCGAATTTTCTCCCGTGGTGATCGCGTAGATATGAAGTATGTCGAAAACTGGGATGACAATTGGATAAACTCATTTAGCCTCGATGGCGCCTATTCGAATCAAGTCGATGATGAGCATATGGCTGAGGTATCCGTCAACCAATTCGAACTTACCTCTTGGGTCATTAGCCCTAAGCTCTATCATAGTTGGACATCAAACTTCGATGGTGTCTTAGGATTACAGTACGACACTAAAGCCTATAAAGGGGCTGTCTCTTCTACACAAATCCCTCGGTTTGCCCCGGGGGATTTTTTTGAACCATTTTTAATTAACCTGATCTGATCCTGACCTTTTGTTTCAGATACCACATGCCATGTTTTTAAGTGAACCATCACTCTGGGCACAGAGCATTTTTCAGCGCGCAAAATTAGGGGATGTACGAAGGACCAAACGGCTTGTACAGTTGGCGGCTCAACTTGCAGCTCATACAGGACAATCTATCGTGCAATCTCTTTCA